>NZ_DLJW01000011.1:0-8621 GCF_002477705.1 Stenotrophomonas sp. UBA7606
AGCCATGCTCGGCAGGAGCTGCGTCACCCGCGTAGCCGATTTTGATGAAACCGCAGGCTGATGGGTGACCGGCTGGGGCAGTGGCTTCTAGGCGGATGCCGTTCCCACGCGCGCTGTGCTGGCTGTGCCATCGAACATGGGCGGGGGCCAACCTGTAACAGGCGGAGGGGATTGCAGGTAGCGCCCCTGCCGAGCATGGCTCGGCACTACCTGGTGGTCCTTTGGGGGGCGGCTGGCCGATATGGTCTGCCGCTCACCCGGGCGGGCGCTGTGCTGACGCTTCAACCGAGCATGGTCCGGGCTGCGGTGAGCGGGGGAGAGGATTGCGGGTAACGCCCCTGCCGAGCATGGCTCGGCACTACCTGACAGGGCGGCAGGGTGCGGTGCGTATGGGGGGGCTTTATCTGGCCTTCCTGGCGGCAAAGCGCGCGCGCATGCCCGGGATGCTGACCAAGGCGACGATCAGCAATGCCAGCACTATCCCGGTCCAGGCAAACAGCGCAGTCTCGCGGTGGGTCCAGGCGCTCATCACCCCATGGCTGAACCAGAACAGGGCCAACACGCCGGCCCAGAAGCGGGCCGCGCTGCGTTGTGCCAACACCCCGATCAGCAGCGCCAGCGGTGGGGCAACAAACACCAGCAGTACTGCCGTCAGATGACGGTCGTGGCGGAACCACCAGGCGTACAACCCGGCCAGCAGTGCCAGGGCGATGGCCAGCACGACATCGCGGCCGCGCCCCGTCATGACGCCAGGCGCCTGGCCACGTCGGCAACGCGCCGCCCCAGTGCACGTGCCAAGTGGGCTTCGTCGTCGCTGGGTTGGGGGTCGTCCTGGGCACCGGCGACATGGCTGGCACCGTAGGGTGTGCCGCCACTGGTTGTATGGCTCAAGGCTGGCTCGGTGAAAGGAATGCCAACAATCAGGCAGCCGTGATGCAGCAGTGGCAGGTGCATGGACAGCAGGGTGGACTCCTGGCCGCCATGCATCGACGCGGTGGACGTGAACACCGCCGCAGGCTTGCCGGCCAGCGTGCCGTTGACCCACTCAGCGCCCAGCCCATCAAGGAAGTGCTTGACCGGTGCGGCCATGTTGCCGAAGCGGGTGGGGCTGCCCAGTACGATGCCATCGCACTCGGCCAGATCGGCGACTTCCACGTAGGGAGCGCCGTCTTCGGGCACCGGCGGTGCGCTGGTCTGGGTGACCGCCGCCACCGGCGGGACCGTGCGCAGGCGGGCGCTCATGCCCGGCACCTCGCCAATACCACGGGCGATCTGTCGTGCCAGCCGGGCCACCGAGCCGCCGCGGCTGTAGTAGAGCACCAGAATTTCCGCCATCGCACCTTTCACTCATCCACCAGAAGCGGCCAGTATCAACGATGCGGGCCACGCTTTGCATCGGGTACCCTTGGCCCATGGAGCCATTGGATTCGGTCAATCTCTGGATGGAGCGCCTGCGCGACCGGGCGCGGGTGACCACGTTCGCGCATTTTCTGTGGAAGCGGTTCATCGACGACCGCCTGTTCCAGGCGGCCGGTTCCCTGGCCTACACCACGGTGTTCGCGCTGGTGCCGCTGGCCATCGTGGTGTTTGGCGTGTTGTCCGCCTTCCCCATGTTCGACCGTTGGAGCGAGGCACTCAGCGATTATGTGTTTTCCAATTTCGTGCCCTCGGCGGCACGCGCGGCCGAGGGTTATCTCAAGCAGTTTTCGGCCAGTGCGGGGCAGCTGACGGCCGCTGGCTTCATTGCCCTTGTGGCGTCCCTGCTGATCACCCTCAATAGTGTCGAGCAGACCTTCAACCGCATCTGGCGGGTGGCCTCGGCACGGCCCAAGTTGACCCGTTTCCTGGTCTACTGGACGGTGCTGACCCTGGGCGCGATGCTCGCTGCCGCTTCGTTGGCGGTCTCGGCAAAAGTGCTGTCCCTGCCCTTGTTCGGCACTACGGAGGGGCGCTGGTTGGCTGAGATCGGGTTGCGGCTGACGCCGGTACTGATCGAGTTCGTCTGCGTCATGCTTATTTTCCGGGTGGTGCCGCATCACGTGGTGAAGTGGCGTCACGCCGTGCCGGGTGCATTGCTGTCGGTAGTGTTGCTGGAGCTGGTGAAGTGGGGCATGGGCCTTTACCTGGGCAGTTTCCAGTCCTACCAGAAGCTGTATGGCACGGTCGCTTTCGTGCCGATCCTGCTGTTGTGGATCTACCTGAGCTGGGTGGCGGTGTTGCTGGGTGCCTCGCTGGCGTCCTCGATCGCTGCATTCCGTTACCAGCCGTTGGCCTTGCGGCTGCCGCAGGGGTGCGAACTGTATGGCCTGTTACGGCTGATTGGCCGCTTCCGCGAAGCGCGGGTGTCGGGGCAGAGTCTGGACGAGGAGCGCATCCTGCAGCTGGAACCCATGCTGACCGATTCGCTGCTGCAGCAACTGCTGGAAATAATGGAGCAGATCAACCTGCTGCGGCGCGACGAGCAAGGGGGCTGGCTGTTGTCGCGTGATCTGGACAGCGTCAGCCTGGATGAGTTGTATGTCAGTTCGCAGCTGCGTATCCCCGTGGCCGAGCAGTACCTGCCGCTGCGCGATGACAGCCTGGGGCAGGCCGCGTGCCGGGCCCTGGATCAACTGCGCATGCCGCTGCGCGAACTGCTCAAGCGCCGTGTCGAAGATATCTACGCATCAACTGGAGAGACCTGATGACTTCCAAGCTGTTCCCGCTGGCATTGCTGGCCCTGGCCCTGGCCGCGTGCAAAGCCCAGGCGCCAGCCCCGGCGGCTGCCCCCACCGAGCCGCCGGCCGCAACTGCGCCGCCAGGGGAGGGTGCGCAGGCTGTCGTGCAACAGACCGCCGAGCAGCCGCAGCTGCAGCTCCCCACGGTGGATGGCAAGACCTATTCGCTTGCCGACCATCGTGGGCAGTGGGTGGTGGTGAACTTCTGGGCAACCTGGTGTGCGCCTTGCCTGCAGGAGATGCCCGAGTTGTCGGCCCTGCATGTGATGCGCGGCAATGTCGAAGTGGTTGGCCTGGCGTATGAAGACATCGAGGTGGCCGACATGCAGGCCTTCCTGAAGGAGCATCCGGTTGCCTATCCGATCGCCATCCTCGATACCTACAACCCGCCCAAGGACTTTGCCACCCCGCGTGGCCTGCCGATGACCTACCTGATTGCGCCGGACGGCAAGGTGGCCAAGCAGTTCCTGGGGCCGGTGAATGCGCAGGAGATAGAACAGGCGATCGTGGCTGCAGGTGGCAAGGCGGCGTGACCCGAGCGGGGGACGCGCCGGTTTCCTCGTTCGTCCCCTCCGGTCCGCACTGTCAGGCCAAGGAGGGAGGGGCAGGAAGTCTGGCCCCCCTTGTTGACAGTCAGCTTCGCGACTTGCGCCGCTCCTGCAGGTGCGGCGGGGTAGCCTGAGCCCCTGTTCCATACCGTAGGAGGAGGGGCTGGCTGGGGGGCTTGGGGCCGTTGGGTTGAACGCTGGATTTCCCGCTTACGCTGCTCCGGCCGTATTGGCCTTCGCTGCTTCTTCATCCACCGCGAACGACGGGATGGGCTTCACCACCCCGAACTTCTCTTTCTTCGGCTTGCCCGGCAGGGGCGGCAGTTCGATCAGCGCATCGTCGATGTGGGTATCTGGCAGCCGATCCAGCAGGTCGCGGATCAGGCTCAGGCGGCCCAGTTTCTGGTCGTTGAAGTCCACCAGTGTCCACGGCGCATGGTTGCTGTGGGTGGCCTCAAGCATGGCTTCGCGGGCCTTGCCATAGTCGGCGTAGGCCTGGCGCGATTTCAGGTCCACCGGTGACAGCTTCCAGCCCTTGAGTGGATCGTCGCGGCGCTCGGCAAAGCGCTTTTCCTGCTGGTCCTGGTCCACGCACAGCCAGTACTTGAACAGCAGGATGCCATCGTCCACCAGCAGTTTTTCGAATACCGGCGCCTGTTTCAGGAATGCCTTGTACTGCGCGTCGCTGCAGTACCCCATCACTTTTTCCACCCCGGCACGGTTGTACCAGCTGCGGTCCATCAGCACGATCTCACCGGCGGCTGGCAGGTGCGCGACGTGGCGCTGGAAATACCATTGGCTGTCTTCGCGCTCGTTGGGTTTGGGCAGGGCGACCACCCGGCATTGACGTGGGTTCAGGTGCTTGGCGATGTCCTGGATCACGCCCCCCTTGCCGGCGGTGTCACGGCCCTCGAACAGCGCCAGCACCCGCTGGCCGGTGTGCTGGGCCCAGCGTGCCATGTTGGCCAGTTCCAGCTGCATCGGTTCCAGCAGCTGTTCGTACTCCTTGCGTTTGAGCTTGCCCATGGTCACTCCCGGTAGGAATGCCGAGGGTAACGCAGGCGTGTGTCAGCCAGCGTCTATACCCCGCCAGCCGTGCCGGCCTGCCAATTGCTGGGCCATCGCACTGAAATCGGCGGCAAAACCCTGCATGTCGAACAGGTCGCGGTCATTGCGGGCCTGTCGCAGGCGTGTACGCAGCGCCTGCAGGTCGCCCGGATCATTGCCCAGGGCAATGGCGCGGGCGACGAAGCTGGCATCGTCGGCCATGTTCATCTCGTCCAGGCCCAGGTGGTGGTTGAGGCTGCCGGCCACGCGTGCGGCGAAGGTCTGGCCCGGGGTTGTCAGTACCGGACAGCCTGCCCACAGTGCGTCGGATGCCGTTGTGTGGGCGTTGTAGGGGTGGGTATCCAGGAACAGGTCGGCAAGTTGATAGCGGGCGAGGTACTGGGGATGGGGCAGCTTGGCCATGAACACCAGCCGCTGCGGATCCACCTGTTGTTGTCTTGCGACCTCCCGCAGGCGCTGGTCGGCCTGGCCCGGCCCGGACAGCAGCCACAGCACGCTGCCCGGCACGCCCCGCAGCACCTGCAGCAGTCGGTGCATGCTGCGTGGGTTGAGCTTGTAGCTGTTGTTGAAACAGCAGAACACCACGCCCTGTTCGGGTAGGCCGCAGGCGCTGCGCGTAGGCGGTGCCTCCAGCTGGCGCGTGTTGTCGGACGGCTGGAAGGCGCGTGGCAGGCGCAGCACCTGCTCGCTGAAGGCAGGCTCCAGCGCCGGTGGCAGCACGAAGGCGTCGGCCAGCACGTGATCGATCCACGGCGCACCCGAGGTGCCAGGATAGGCCAGCCAGTTGAGCTGCAGCGGGGCCGGGCGCATGGCCAGCACCTCCGGTGTACCGCCGCCGCCCCAGCCGCGCAGGTCGAACAGCAGGTCGATGCCGGTTTCGCGGATGTGTTGTGCGATGCGTGCATGGGCTTGCCCGCTGACATCGTGCAGCGCACTGGCGGCGGCATGCAGGCGTGCGCGGAGGGCGCTGCCATCGTCGCCATTCAGGGCAAACAGATGCACCTGCAGCTGCGGGTGCGCACGCAACTGCTCGAACAGGGCCACGGTGAGCAAGCCGGTGGGGTGGGCGCCAAAGCCGTTGGAGAGGAAGCCAATGCGCAGCGGGCCGTGGTGGCGCACGCGGGCCGGTGGCAGTCGGGGGACGGAATGGACGACGACGTTGGCCCGTTGGCGTGCACAGGCCAACTGTTCGCCGGCGCTGGCCTCCTCGCTGAGAAAGGCGAATGGTTCCACTGCCGGATTGCCCTGCGCCACCGCGTGGCGCACCTGTTGCGACAAGGCATCGAGGTCGCGCCAGTCGCATAGCCGGCGTTGCCAGTTCAGGCGCTGTGCGGCCATATAGGCCTCGCCCGGTGCCAGCGCATGGGCGCGGCGATAGGCATCGGCGGCGGCTTCGGGTTGATGCGCGTCTTCCAGTACATGTGCCAGCCACACCGCCATGCCGGGATGCTGCGGGGCCAATTGGCAGGCGCGTTGCAGCAGGTTGGCGGCGGCATCATGGCGGCCCTGCATCCAGCGCGCACGGCCCAGCCGGGCCAGCGCTTCGGGATGTTCGGGTCGCAGTTGCAAGGCGCGTAGTGCGGCGGCCTCGCCCGCGCCGATGTCGCCCATGCCGAGTTCCGCGTCGGCCAGCATCACCCAGGCGATGAAGTCAGCGGGTTGCCGGGTGACGGCATGGCGGAGCTGGTCGCGTTCGTTGGTCATGATCTGGCTTTGCTTTGTTGCTCTGCTCCCTCACTTGCGCGTAGCGCAGGGGAGGGTTGGGGAGGGGGCTTTTGATTTTGCTCTGCGTTGCAGGCAATGGCCAAATCCACCGGCGACAGCCAGCTCCGGAGGCAAGGCCAAAGCTACCCCTCACCAGCCCTTCCCGATGCTGCGCACAAGGGAGGGAGCAACGCCTGCGCTGTGTGCAGGATCGAGAGCCGAGCCTCAGGTCCCTTCTGCCAGGCGTGCCAGTTCGTCCACCTGGTGCTCGTGCTGCAGGCGTGCGATCAGATCATCGAGCGCGCCTTCGATGATGTTGGGCAGGTCGTACAGGGTCAGGCCCTCGACGCGGTGGTCGGTGATGCGGCCCTGCGGGAAGTTGTAGGTGCGGATGCGCTGGCTGCGGTCGCCGCTGCCTACCTGCAGGCGGCGCGATTCGGCCTGGGCGGCGGCCTGCTTGCTGCGTTCGGCATCCAGCAGCTGCGCTTTCAGGCGCTTCATCGCCTTGTCGCGGTTGGCGTGCTGGCTGCGCTCGGTCTGGCACTCCACCACCACGCCGCTGGGCACGTGGGTGATGCGGATCGCCGATTCGGTCTTGTTGACGTGCTGGCCGCCAGCACCGGAGGAGCGAAAGGTATCCACCTTCAGGTCGGCCGGGTTGATGGCGATGTCCTCGACATCATCGGCCTCGGGAATGATTGCCACGGTTGCGGCCGAGGTGTGGATGCGGCCCTGTGATTCGGTGGCCGGCACGCGTTGCACGCGGTGCGTACCGGACTCGAACTTGAGCCGCGAATACGCGCCACGGCCCACCACGCGCGCTACCACTTCCTTGTAGCCGCCGTGCTCACCGGGGCTGTCGGATTCGATCTCCACCTTCCAGCCCTGGCGCTCGGCATAGCGGGCGTACATGCGGAACAGGTCGCCGGCAAAGATGGCCGCTTCATCGCCGCCGGTACCGGCGCGCACTTCCAGAAACAGGTTGCCTTCGTCGCGCGGATCGCGCGGCACCAGCAGCAGGGCCAGTTCTTCATCCAGTGCCTGCAGGCGCTGCTGGGCGGCGCTGATTTCTTCTTCGGCCAGTTCGCGCAGCTCGGGATCGGCGCGCATGGCTTCGGCCGAGGCAACGTCGGCCTTGGCGCGGGCCTCTTCGGCCAGCGCCGTGGCGATAGGTTCCAGTTGTGCGAACTCGCGGGAGAAATTGCGGAAGCGCTCGTTGTCGGCGACCACGTCCGGGTCGGAAAGCAGGCGTTCCAGTTCTTCACGGCGCTCGGCCAGTGCCAGCAGCTTACGGCGCAGGGTCGGCGTCATCGGTCCTCGCAACAGGGTGGTGGTACCCGGGAACAGCCGGGAACAGGCGCTCGGCGGCGCGGGTGATGGCAGTATCGCCTTCCAGCGCGGCCTGGCGAAGGGCGGCGGTGGGCGGGTGCAGCAGGCGATTGGTCAGGCCATGCGCCAATTGTTCCAGCACTTCGTCGGCGGGTTTGCCATGGGCCAACTGCTGGCGTGCCTTGGCCAGCAGTTCGGCGCGGGTGGCCTCGCCAAAGGCGCGCAGCTGGCGCATCGGTGCCTGCAGTTGGCTGGCACGCAGGTTTTCCTGGTAGCGGGTGACCTGCAGGTTGATGATGGCCTCGGCCTCGGCTGCGGCCTCGCGGCGGCTGCGGCGGTTTTCTTCCACCGCCCGTTCCATGTCGTCCACGGTATACAGGTAGGCGTCGCCGAGCTTGCCGACCGCAGCGTCGATGTCACGCGGAACTGCCAGGTCGAACAGCAGCATGGGTTTGTGCCTGCGGTTGCGCAGGGCATCGGCGACATGCCTTTGCTGGATCACCGGCTCGCGTGCGGCGGTGGCCGAGAACACCACGTCGGCCTCGCCCAGGTGGCGCTCCAGTTCCGCCAGTGGCAGCGCGACACCGCCATGGCGGCTGGCCAGGTCCTGGGCGTGGGCAAGGGTGCGGTTGGCGATCAACAGGCGTTTCACCCTGGCATCGCTCAGGTGCTTGGCTACCAGCTCGATGGTTTCGCCAGCGCCGACCAGCAGCACGGTGGAGTCTTCCAGTCGTGCAAACGAATCCTGCGCCACGCGTACCGCAGTAGAGGCCACCGACACCGGGTTGGCGCCCACGCGGGTGTCGGTGCGCGCACGCTTGGCCACTGAGAACGTCTGCTGGAACAGGCGGTCCAACTGCTGGCCGATGGCGCCGCGGTCGTGGGCCAGGGCCCAGGCATCCTTCACCTGGCCCAGGATCTGCGGTTCGCCCAGCACCATCGAGTCCAGGCCGGTGGCGACACGGAACAGGTGGCGTACGGCGTCGTCGTCGGCATGCTGGTACAGGTAGCCATCCAGCTTGCCGGCGTGATCTTCCAGCCAGCGGGTCAGGGCGCTGCCATCCTCGGCCACCGCGTACAACTCGGTGCGGTTGCAGGTGGACAACAACACGGCTTCGGCCAGCTGCGGCGACTGCCGCAACGATTCCATCGCGCGCGGCAGGGCGTCGCCGCCGAAGGCAGCGCGCTCGCGCAGTTCCACTGGCGCGGTCTGGTGGTTGAGTCCAAGCACCCAAAGGGTCATCTGTTCAGTTGC
>NZ_DLJW01000074.1:0-11874 GCF_002477705.1 Stenotrophomonas sp. UBA7606
GGGGAGGGCTGGGGAGGGGCCGTCTTTCGCTGGTAAAGCCTCTGCCGAGCATGGCTCTGCACTACATTGGATCCGGGTCAGGGGCCGAGCAACTCAAAGCTGACCGCCTCGCCACTCACCGACGAGGCACACACCCAGATATCAAACAGACCGGGTTCGGCGCGGTATTCACCGTCCACGCCGGTGAATGCCAGCTGCTGGCGATCCAGGCGGAATTCCACTTCCGTCGATTCACCCGCAGCCAGCGCGATCTTGCGGAACGCCTTCAACTCACGCACCGGTCGCACCCGGCTGGCGACGCGATCATGCACGTACAACTGCACCACCTCCTCACCGGCCACCGCGCTGACATTGCGCACGCTGGTGCGGATCAGCAGCTCGCCATCCCAATCCAGTTGCGGGGCGCTCAAACGCGGTGACGCATATGCGAAGCGCGCATACCCCAGGCCATGACCGAACGCGTACAGCGCCGCATTCGGCACCTCACGCCAGCGCGATTTGAACTCCGACATGCCCGGCAGTTCCGGGCGCCCGCTACGCGGATGGTTGTAGAAATACGGCTGCTGGCCCGAGGCCTGTGGAAAGCTGACCGGCAGGCGCGCCGAAGGGCTGTAGTCGCCGAACAGGATATCGGCCAATGCATGACCGTTCTGCGTGCCCAGATACCAAGTGACCGCGATGGCCTGCGCCTCGCGTACCGCCCCCTGCAGGGCCAGCGCGCGGCCGTTGCGCAACAGCACCACCATCGGCGTGCCGGTTGCGGCCACCGCCTCGGCCAAGGCCTGCTGTGCGGGCGGCAAGGTAATCTCCACCCGCGACTGTGCTTCACCGCTGTAACGCTGCGGTTCGCCCACGGCCAGCACCACCACGTCGGCAAGCCGTGCGGCAGCGACAGCAGCTTCGATGCCGCCCTCCACGGGCGCCTCCAGCGCACAGCCCGCCACAACATCCAGTGCCGCGGCATCGCCAATGGCTGCGCGCATACCGTTTTCCAGAGTGACATAGCGCGACTTGTCGCCGAACAGGGTCCAGCAACCTTCGATGTTGTCACGGTCCTGCACGAACGGGCCGATCAGCGCGATCTTCTGCCCCTGCTTCTTCAAGGGCAGCAGGTCGCCGTCATTCTTCAGTAGTACCACCGAGCGGCGCGCGGCATCGCGTGCCAGCGCATCGTGCTCGGCGATATGCGATTGATCCGCCTCGCGTGCGGGGTCCAGGGAGCGGTACGGGTTGTCGAACAGGCCGATGGCCTGCTTCAGGCGCAGGATGCGCCGCACCGATTCGTCCAGCACGGCCATCGGCACCTCGCCGGCATGCACCAGCCCGGCCAGGTGCTGGTCGTAGAAGCCGCTCTGCATGCTCAGGTCGAGCCCGGCCAGGAAGGCCTTGCGGGTGGCATCGACTTCATCGGCGGCGTAGCCGTGGGCGATCAGCTCCATGTCCGCGGTGTAATCGGATACCACCACGCCCTCGAATTTCCATTCGCTGCGCAGCAGATCGGTCAACAACGCGCGGTTGGCGCTGGCGGGCACACCATTGATGTCGTTGAAGGCGCTCATCAGCGACAGCGCGCCGGCATCCAGCGCGGCCTTGAACGGCGGCAGGTGCACATCGCGCAGGGTCTGCGGCGAGATGTCCACCTGGGCGTACTCCATGCCTGCCGCAACCGCGCCATAGGCGGCGAAATGCTTGGGCGTGGCCAGCAGCGCATCCTCGGCGGTCAGGTCCTCGCCCTGGAAACCACGCACGCGCGCCGCGGCAAATTCGCAGCCCAGCACCACGTCCTCGCCGGCGCCCTCGGCACCCCGGCCCCAACGCTGGTCGCGGGCGATGTCCACCGCCGGTGCGTAGGTCCAGTGGATGCCGGCAGCGGTGGCCTCTACTGCCGTGGCGCGGGCGGTGCGGCGAGCCAACTCGGGCTCGAAGCTGGCAGCCTCGCCCAGCGGAATCGGGAACACCGTGCGCATGCCGTGGATAACGTCCGAGGCAAGGATCACCGGGATGCCCAGGCGGCTTTCTTCCAGCGCCACCTGCTGGATGCGCCGGCCCAACTCGGCACCGACGCCGTTGAACAATGAGCCGACCCGGCCTGCGCGTACCTGTTCCAGCACCTGCTCGGCATTGCGTACGTTGGCTTCCGGGTTCACGTCAGGCGCGAACGGGCGGACCATGTCGGCAAACACGCTGAGCTGGCCGACTTTTTCGTCGACGGTCATGCGGGAAATCAGGGATTCAATGCGGTCGGGGAACACCGGCTGGCCTTCATGGAAACGCTTTCAAGCCGGTGATTCTAGCGCCATGGATGTTAAGCCGCTGGGGCTGGAGGCTTGCTGGGCAAGCCCCTGCCGAGCATGGCTCGGCACTACCGTTCTGCTCCCAGCCTTTGGCGTAGCCAAGGGGAGGGTTGGGGAGGAGTCGTTTTTCGCTGGGCAAACCCCTGCCGAGCATGGCTCGGCACTACCGCTCTGCTCCCTCCCTTTGGCGCAGCCAAGGGGAGGGTTGGGGAGGGGTTGGCCTTTCGCTGGGCAGGCCCCTGCCGAGCATGACTCGGCACTACCGTTCTGCTCCCTCCCTTTGGCCTAGCCAAGGGGAGGGCTGGGGAGGGGTCGATTTTCGCTGGGCTGGCCCCTGCCGAGCATGGCTCGGCACTACCGCTCTGCTCCCTCCCTTTGGCGCAGCCAAGGGGAGGGTTGGGGAGGGGTTGGCCTTTCGCTGGGCAGGCCTCTGCCGAGCATGGCTCGGCACTACGGTGCGGCGGTGCTTTTGCCCCTCCCCCGCTTGCGGGAGAGGGGGTGGGTGGGGTGAGGGGGCTTTTGCTGGCAAGGCCCTGCCAAGCATCGCCCTGCCCTACCCTCAGCTGCTGCGCGCCTCGTGGGCGGCCATCAGCATCGCGTCGCTGGACTCCTGGAACACCCGCAAGCCGAACTCCGGCAGGATCGCCAGCAGGTGGTCGAACACATCCGACTGGGTGCGCTCGTACTGCGCCCATGCGGTCGGCGCGAAACAGTAGATCTCCAACGGCAGACCCTGCGGCGTGGGCGCCATCTGCCGCACCAGCAAGGTCATGTCCTGCTTGATGTCCGGATGGCTGCGCAGGTAGCGCTCCACGTAGACGCGGAAGGTGCCCAGGTTGGTCATGCGGCGCGCATTGACCGGCTCGGGGTGTTCCTCGGCCACCTTGGCATTCCACTGCCCCAGCTCCTGCTGCTTGGCCTGCAGGTAGTCATCGAGCAGACCGAAATGACCCAGCCGCTCCAGCGCCGGTGCATCCAGGAAACGCACGCTGTGCTGGTCCAGGTACAGCGAGCGCTTGATGCGCCGACCGCCCGACTCCTGCATGCCGCGCCAGTTGCGGAACGACTCGGTCACCAGCTTCTTGGTGGGGATTGTGGTGATGGTGTTGTCGAAGTTGCGCACCGTCACCGTGTGCAGGGCGATGTCGGTCACATCACCATCGGCGTTCTGGCTCGGCATCTCGATCCAGTCACCGATGCGCACGCGGCCATCGCCACTGATCTGCACACTGGCTACCAGTGACAGAATCGTGTCCTGGAAGATCAGCATGAACACCGCCGTGGCCGCACCCAGGCCGGTGACCAGATGCAGCAGCTCCACCCCGACCAGGATCGCAACGATCGACAGGCCTGCGAACACGAACACGATGATCTTGACGACCTGCAGATAGCCCTTGATCGGCTTGTTACGTGCATCGGCACGGCGCTCATAGAAGTCGTTGAAGGCGTCCAGCGCATGCGATACCGCCATGGCGATGGTCAGCACCGTCCAAGCGTGGCACAGCGCCTTCAACGTGTTTACCAGGCCCGGCGGCAACTCCGGCACGATGCTCAGGCCCGACGCGATCACCACCGACGGCACGATATTGGCCAGCCGCGCGATCACCCGCAGCGGCTGCCGTGCATTGTGATCGGGGCCGGAGAAGCGCTCGATCATCGAACGCAGGCCGCGCAGCAGGATGCGCTTGGTGACGAAGTTGGCCAACCATGCCACCAGCAGCAACGCTGCCAGTACCACCGCCGGGTAGGCCATCGGATAAGGCGCCAGCATGTTTTCCAGCTGATCCAGCCAACGGATTCCCATTACCGCCATCGTTCAATCTTCCTTACCGTGTAATGCAGAAACAGCCTGCCCGTCCCCTGTTACGGGCGTCATCGGACAGCAGAGGGTGGCCGCGCGGAGACAGGCGCGGCCGGCAGGCACCGCTCAGGCGGCGCGACTGCGCTCGATGATCACCCCAACCGCGCGCGCACCGCGTACCGCACCCGGCTTGCTCAGCTTCAGGCGCAGCCATTGCACGTTGAATTCGTCCAGCACGATCTGCGCGCAGCGCTCGGCCAGCGTTTCCACCAGACCGAAATCGGAGGCGCGCACGAATTCCATCAAGCGCTTGCTGACCGCCTTGTAGTTCAGCGTATCGACGATATCGTCGCTGGCGGCCGGCTTGCGGTTGTCAAAGCCCATTTCCAGATCAAACACCAGGGTCTGGCGGATGCGCCGTTCCCAGTCGTAGATGCCGATCAGGGCATCGATCTCCAGCCCTTCGATGAATACCTTGTCCATTGCATCCGTCGTATTGAATGAATGCGACATGGTAACGGCCCCAGCCTGAGCCTGCCGTGGACAGGCACGGCAGGCCGGCGCTCAGCCCTGCAGCGGCGGCAGCGTGGCCATGTCCCAGCGCGGCGTCACCTTGACCTCGGCCGGGCTGTGCTGGCCGGCTTGGAGGCGCAAGGCACCGGCGAAGGCGATCATCGCGCCGTTGTCGGTGCACAGCGCCGGGCGCGGGAAGCAGACCCGGCCCCCGCGCCGCTGTGCGGCCTCGTGCAGCTTGGCGCGCAGGCGCTTGTTGGCGCCCACGCCGCCGGCCACCACCAGCACATCGCAGCCGGCCGCATCCAGCGCGCGCTCGCACTTGATGGCCAGCGTGTCCACCACCGCATCCTCGAAGCCACGGGCGATATCGGCGCGGGTCTGCTCGCTCTGGTCGCTGTCGCGCCAGGCCAGCAGCACTTGGGTCTTCAAACCGGAGAAGCTGAAATCCAGGCCCGGGCGATCGGTCATCGGGCGGGCGAACTTGTAACGTCCCGGGGTGCCGATTTCGGCCAGGCGCGCCAGCTGCGGGCCGCCGGGGTACGGCAGGCCCATCATCTTGGCGGTCTTGTCGAAGGCCTCACCGGCGGCATCGTCGAGGGTTTCACCCAGCAGCCGGTACTTGCCGATGGCATCCACCGCGATCAGCTGGGTATGCCCACCGGACACCAGCAAGGCCACGAACGGCGGCTCCGGCGGGTCGTCCTCCATCAGCGGCGCCAGCAGATGGCCTTCCATATGGTGGACAGCGATGGCCGGCACATCCAGGCCCCAGGCCAGCGAACGGGCCACGCCGGCGCCGACCAGCAGCGCGCCAACCAGGCCCGGGCCAGCGGTATAGGCCACGCCCTCGATCTCGGAGATGGCGATGCCGGCCTCGTCCAGGGTCTGGCGGATCAGCGGCAGGGTCTTGCGCACGTGGTCGCGGCTGGCCAGCTCGGGCACCACCCCGCCGTATTCGGCATGCAGCGCAATCTGGCTGTAGACGGCGTGCGCACGCAGCGCGGCCGCCCCGGAAAGGGAGGTGTCGTAGACGGCTACGCCCGTCTCATCGCAGGATGATTCAATGCCGAGGACTTTCATGGGGTGTATTGTGGACCTGTCTGTCGCCCCCGCCAAATCCCAGGGGGTTGCGCCTGTGCTCAAAGGGACTATAATGCGCGGCTCACCGGGTGTGACCCGGTTTTACTACTGAGTCCCCGGAGATTCCATGCCCAGCGTTAAAGTCCGCGAGAACGAGCCCTTTGAGTTTGCTCTTCGCCGCTTCAAGCGCACTTGCGAAAAGGCCGGCGTACTGGCCGAGACCCGCAAGCGCGAGTTCTACGAAAAGCCGACCCAGGAACGCAAGCGCAAGGCTGCTGCTGCCGTGAAGCGCCAGCTGCGTCGTTCCTCGCGCGACGTCACCAAGCGTCAGCGCCTGTACTGATCGTACGCAACTCCTGAACGGGGGGCTCCGGCCTTCCGTACTGGAGTGAAAGCCGGCACGCGCAAGCGTAGCCGGCTTTTTGCGTTCCAGACGTCAGCACTACTGGCGTTCTACCCCCTATTCCCGACCCAAAGAGGTGCTCCATGAGCCTGAAGCAACAGCTGACCGAAGACATGAAGGCCGCCATGAAGGGCGGCGACAAGCACTCGCTGGGCGTGATCCGCCTGATCAATGCCGCCATCAAGCAGCGCGAAGTGGACGAGCGCATCGAGCTGGACGATGCCGCCGTGATCGCCGTGCTGGACAAGATGGTCAAGCAGCGCAAGGACTCGGTCACCCAGTACGAAGCGGCCAACCGTGAAGACCTGGCGGCGGTCGAGCGCGACGAGATCGTGGTGATCGAGCGCTACGTGCCGGCCAAGATGGGCGAAGCCGAGATCCAGGCGGCGATTGCCGCCGCCAAGGCCGAGACCGGTGCCAGCAGCGCCGCCGACATCGGCAAGCTGATGGGCGTGCTCAAGCCCAAGCTGGCCGGCCAGGCCGACATGGGCCTGGTGTCCAAGCTGGTCAAGCAGGCCCTGGCCGGCTGATCCTGGCTGCCAAGGCTGCAAGCCACAAGGCCCGCCAAGTGCGGGCCTTGTTGTTTCCGCCCTTCTGCCCCGCCCCTGTAGAGCGCAGCCATGCTGCGCTGGGGCATTACCGGAACACCGTCCCGGGAAGCGGCTGATGTCGCGGGGCAGGTGGCAGCAGGGCTGCGATCACAAGCAGTCCGCTGAGCAGCAAGAACAACGGCCAAAGCCTGCCCCCATCCGCCCTGCGGGCACCTTCCCCCGCAGGCGGGAGAAGGGAATAGCTGGAGCTGGAGCTGGAGCTGGAGCCAAAGCCAAAGCCAAAGCCAAAGCCAAAGCCAAAGCCCAAGCCCAAGCCCAAGCCCAAGGCCAAGCCACTGCCACTGCCACTGCCACTGCCACTGCCACTGCCACTGCCACTGCAAAAGCAAAAGCAAAAGCAAAAGCAAAAGCAAAAGCAAAGGCAAAGGCAAAGGCAAAGGCAAACGCCGAAGCCGAAGCCGAAGCCAAAGCCAAAGCCATGTTTACGGCCACGACCACCGCAGCATCCTCAGCTCCCCCATTCACCCTGACCGAAGCCCGCCTTTGCTAGAACAGACCCCTGTCTTCACGCGATCCATCTGATGCCTGCTCCCCACCCCAGTCTGCACACGTTCAAATCCCGCCTGGAGCTGCTGCAGCAGAGCCTGCCCGCCGCCCTGGTCCGCCGTTTCGTCGAAACCGACGTGATGACCCAGGCCGCCTCGCTGGCCTTCTACACCCTGCTGTCGCTGGCACCGCTGCTGGTGCTGCTGCTGTGGCTGACCGCCTCACTGTACCCACCAGCACAACAGACACTGATCGACCAGATCGGCGCACTGGCCGGCCCCAGCGTGGCCGAGGTGGCGCGCACGGTCATCACCAATGCCACCGCCCAGCCCGACCTGGGCTCGTTTGCCGGCATCTGGAGCCTGGTCCTGCTGTTCATCGGTGCCACCGTAGTGTTCGCCCAGCTGCAGGCAGCGCTGAACCTGATCTTCCGCACCGACTCCAAGCGCTTCGAGGGCATCCTTGGCTGGCTGAAGAAGCGGGTGTTCTCGGCCGGCGTGGTGCTGGCGCTGGGCTTCCTGCTGATCGTGTCGATGGTGGCCACCACCGCCCTGCAGGTGATCTTCTCGCACCTGCCTTCGGCGCTGCCGGCAGTGGGCTATATCACCACCCTGCTGCTGTACGCGCTGGGCTTTGCCTTCCTCTACCACTACCTGCCGGACCGGCCAGTGGACTGGCGCCAGGCCTTCCTCGGCGGCGTCATCACCGCAGTGCTGTTCACCCTCGGCCGCTACGCCATCGGGCTATACATCGCCAACGCGGCGCCGGGCAGCGCCTATGGCTCGATGGGCACGCTGGTGATCATGCTGGTGTGGATCTACTACGCCAGCGTGGTGTTCTTCGGCGGCGCACTGATCACGGCGGTGATCGATGAGCGGGCGTATGCGCGGCGCAAGGCGGCGGCTGAGGCCAAGGTGGATGTTGGGGCTTTGGACTGACGGCAAGAGCAGAAGCAGAAGCAACCCCTCCCCGGCCCTCCCCTTGCCTGCGGCAAGGGGAGGAAGCGAAGCCGCCCCCTCCCTTTCGCGCAGCGAAGGGGGTGAAGAAGGTCTGCTTGCGCGGCACTGCCGCGCGACCTGATGAACGACCGAAGGCTATGCCTTCGGGCCGGACGGGCCGGGGAGGGGTTGCTTCAAGCCCTTGACTGAAAACCATCACGCCCATCACCCCGCCAGCACCAGCCCAGCCTAGTACACTCCCCTTCTTCCCTTTCATCGCGCCCGCCACCCGGCGGTGCTGTTCTTTGCTGCATGGCCCGACTTCCCGACGCGTTCATTGACGACCTGCTGGCCCGCACCGACATCGTGGAAGTGGTGGGCTCACGTGTGCCGCTCAAGCGCCAGGGCAAGGAATACGCCTCGCGCTGCCCCTTCCACGACGAGCGCTCGGCCTCGTTCACGGTCTCCCCGACCAAGCAGTTCTATCACTGCTTCGGCTGTGGCGCGCACGGTACGGCGATCAGCTTCCTGATGAATTACGACCGCCTCGAGTTCCTCGATGCGGTGGATGAACTGGCCAAGCGCGTGGGCATGGAGATCCCACGCGAAACCAACGCACGCACACCCCAGCAGCAGGACGACAGCCGCGACCAGTACTCGGCGCTGGATGCCGCCACCCGCTTCTTCCAGAAGCAGTTGGAAGGCAACGACAAGGCCCGCGCCTACCTCGATGGCCGTGGCGTCGATGCCGATACCCGTGCGCGCTTCTCCATCGGCTATGCGCCGGATGGCTATAGCGCGCTGAAGGATGCGCTGGGCAAGGACGAGCGGCGCATGAAGCTGCTCGAACGCGTCGGCCTGTTCTCCAAGAACGACCGCGGCCACGTCTACGACAAGTTCCGCGACCGGGTGATGTTCCCGATCTTCGACCGCCGTGGCCGCGTCATCGCCTTCGGCGGCCGCGTCATGGCCGCCCCTGATGACGGCAGGGACGCCGGCCCCAAGTACCTCAACTCGCCGGAAACCGCGCTGTTCCACAAGGGCCGCGAACTGTACGGCCTGTGGCAGGTACGCCAGGCCAACCAGAAGATCGAACGCCTGATCGTGGTCGAAGGCTATATGGACGTGGTCAGCCTGTTCCAGTTCGGCGTCACCCAGGCGGTGGCGACGCTGGGCACGGCAACCACCCCCGACCATGCCGAGCTGCTGTTCCGCAACGCGCCCGATGTGTACTTCTGCTTCGACGGTGATGCCGCCGGCCGCCGCGCTGGCTGGCGCGCACTGGAATCGGTACTGCCGCGCATGAAGGATGGCCGCCAGGCCTTCTTCCTGTTCCTGCCCGATGGCGAGGACCCGGACACCATCGTGCGCAAGGAAGGTGCCGACGCCTTCGATGCCCGGCTGAAGCAGGGCACGCCGCTGTCGCAGTTCTTCTTCGACGAGCTCGGCCGCGAGATCAACCTCGGCACGCTGGACGGCAAGGCACGCCTGGCCGAACGGGCCAAGCCGATGCTGGCGCAGATTCCCGATGGTGCCTTCGGCGACCTGATGAAGCAGGAGCTGGCACGCCTGACCGGCATCGGCAGCACCGCCACCACGGCCGCTCCGGTCGCGCGCCCGCCCATGCGCAACAACGCCATACCGGTGCAGAAGCGCAGCCTGGTGCGCGCGGCCATCGCCATCCTGCTGCAGCAGCCGTCGCTGGCGATGAACCTGGAAGGCCACCACGCCATCAGTGGCCTGCGCCTGCCCGGCATCGAGTTGCTGGTCGAGTTGCTGAACCTGGTGCAGCAGCGCCCGGACATCAGCACCGGCGCACTGCTTGAGCACTTCAACGACCGCGAAGAGCAGGCCGCGCTGCACAAGCTGGCCGCGCAGGCGCTGCCCGGCGACGAGGCGATGTGGGCACAGGAACTGCAGGACGCGATCCTGCAGCTGGAAAAACAATTGCTGACCCAGCGTCTGGAAGAACTGCAGGCCAAGCAACGCCAGCAAGGCCTGGATGACACCGACAAGTACGAGCTGCGCGAGCTGTTGAAAGCGCGCGCCAGCTTGCGCCTGTAACCACCACCCACGGAGCAACGCATGAACATTTTCCGTCTGTCGCTGTTGCTGTCCCTGCTGCTCACCGCCCACGCCCATGCGGCGGATGCCACGCTCTACCACCCGCGCTCCGGCCTGACCACGGCCGGCCAGCCCAGCGCACAGCAGCTGCGTGATGCGGCCGCCAACGGCGTCACCACCGTCATCGACCTGCGCCGCGCCGATGAAGACCGCGGCTACGACGAGGCCGCCCTTGCCGAACAGTTGGGCCTGCGCTACGTGCGCCTGCCCATCGCCGGTGCCGGCGACATCACCGATGCCAACGCGCGCACGCTGGACCAGCTGCTCAAGCAGGACAGCGGCAAGACCCTGCTGCACTGCGCCTCATCCAACCGCGCCGGCGCGCTGCTGTCGGTGATCGATGCACGCGTCAACGGCGCCTCCACCGAGGACGCACTCCAGTTTGGCCGCGATGCTGGCATGACCTCGCTGGAGCCAGCCGCCCGGGCCTTGCTGCAAGCCCCCACGCCCTGATCAGGAGACCTTGCCGACATGACCCGCTGGTGGTCGCGACTGCGACCGGACAACTTCACCCTCGCCCTGCTCGCCACCGTCGTCCTGGCCACCGTGCTGCCGCTCAGCGGTGCCGCCGCCAAGGGCTTCGACCGCTTCACCGACATCGCCATTGCTGCACTGTTCTTCCTGCACGGTGCGCGCCTGCCGCGTGAATCCATCATCGCCGGTCTGCTGCACTGGCGCCTGCATCTCACCATCCTGGTCTGCACCTTCGTGCTGTTCCCGCTATTGGGGCTGGCAACGAAGCCGTTGGCCGGCTGGGCGCTGACGCCCGAGCTGTATATCGGCGTGCTGTTCCTGTGCGCCCTGCCCTCCACCGTGCAGTCCTCCATCGCCTTTACCTCGATCGCCGGTGGCAATGTACCGGCAGCGGTCTGTGCGGCCTCGCTGTCGAGCATCCTCGGCGTCTTCCTGACCCCGCTGCTGATGACCGTGCTGGCAGGCTCGCAGGGCGCCATGGCCAACCCACTGCATGCGGTGGGCGCGATCATGCTGCAGCTGCTGGTGCCGTTCGTGCTGGGCCATCTGCTGCGGCCATGGATAGGCCGCTGGATCGAGCGCAGGCGGCCGCTGCTGCGTTACACCGACCAGGGCACGGTGTTGCTGGTCGTTTACGCCGCCTTTGGCGAATCGGTCAGCGAAGGGCTATGGAGAAATACCCCGCCGTTGTCGCTGCTGGCCGCCGCGTTGGTCGCGGTGGTGCTGCTGGCCATCGCCATGCCCGGCATCGGCTGGCTGGCACGGCGGCTGGGCTTCAACCGCGCCGACCAGATCACCATCGTGTTCTGCGGCTCCAAGAAGAGCCTGGCCACCGGCGTGCCGATTGCCAAGGTATTGTTTGCCGGCGGCAGCCTGGGCGCGATCGTGTTGCCGATCATGATCTACCACCAGATCCAGCTGATCGTCTGCTCGGTGGTAGCCCAACGCTATGCGAAGCAGAACGCCGAAGCAGCGCAACAATAGCCAACGCAGATGTAGTGCCGAGCCATGCTCGGCAGAGGCATTACCAATAAATTCGCAGGCCCCGTAGCCGGGTAAGCACAGCGCACCCGGGGCTCTGCCCAAAAACGCATCCGCTGCCACGGACCTATCCCCATGATTGATCGTTCCCCGGGTGCGCTGCGCT
>NZ_DLJW01000070.1:0-25323 GCF_002477705.1 Stenotrophomonas sp. UBA7606
GGCTTTTGCTTGCCGCTGGTTCTGCGGCTGAGGCCGCTCCTGTGGGATTGCCTGGAAAGCTGCTGCCGAGCATGGCTCGGCACTACCGCATTGCCCCCTCCCTTGCGCAGCAGGGGAGGGTTGGGGAGGGGGTTGGCTTTGGGGCTTTGCTTGCTGCTGGCTTTGCGGCTTATGCCGCTCCTGCGGGATTGTCTGGAAAGCCCCTGCCGAGCATGGCTCGGCACTACCACCTACCGCCGGCGTGCCTGCGGGCTTGCTGCCGTGTCTACCTCCACCACTACCGACATGCCCGGGCGCAGGCGCGCGGCCAGTGGCTGGTCGGGGTCGATGGCGATGCGAATCGGCAGGCGCTGCACCACCTTGGTGAAGTTGCCGCTGGCGTTGTCCGGCTTGAGCACCGAGAACTCCGAGCCGGTGGCCGGGGCGATCTGCTCGATGTGGCCGGTCAGCTGCTTGCCCTGGAAGGCATCCACGCTGAAGGTCGCCGGCTGCCCGATGGCCATGTTCCAGGTCTGGCCTTCCTTGTAATTGGCCACCACCCACAAGCTGTCCGGCACCAGGAACAGCAGCTGGCTGCCGGCGGTGACGTATTGCCCAAGCCGCACCGTCGCCTCCGACACCTGGCCGTCACGGGGCGCCTTGATGACCGTATTGTCGAGGTCGATCCGGGCCAGTTCCAAGGCCGCTTCGGCCATCGCCACCTTGGCTTCCAGCCCCTTGCGCGCCACCTGGGTGGAAGTCAGCGTTTCCTCGGCGATATGGATGGCGGCCTGCGACTGCGCAACACCGGCGGTTGCCGCCTGTGCGGATGAACGCAGCTTGTCGCGGTCGCTATTGGAAACCAGTTGCTGGGACGCCAGTGTTTCGTAGCGCTGCAGCTCGGTGCGGCTGCGCTGCTGCTCGGCCTGTTCGGCGGCGTAGTTGGCGCGCGCCGAGCTGATCTGCGCACGGTTCTGCGCCTGGCTCTGGTCGGAGTTGGCCAGCTGCGCGCGCGCATCGTCCAGCGCGGCCTGGGCCTGGTCCACCTTCTGCCGGTAGATGCGGTCGTCGATGCGCAGCAGGGGCTGGTCTTTCTTGACGTGGTCGAAATCGCTGACCAGCACCTCGGTGACATAGCCGTTGACCTGCGGCGCCAGCACCGTCACCTGGCCACGCACATAGGCATCGTCGGTGTGCATATGGGTGCTGTTGAACGGCCACAGCTGCCAGGCGCGCAGGATCAGGGTCAGCCCGACCAGGGCGACGGCAATCATCACCACCACGCTGGCGCGGCTGGGCCGGTTGTACTTGGACACCGGCGCCGAGGCGGATGTTGCTGGGGTTTCGGTCTTGTTGCTCATGTTTCAGCTCGTTGGTTCGGGGCGCCGGCAGGCTGGCGCCGGATCACCTGTTTCACACGGGGATTGCGCAGCGTCACTTCCAGCAGCAGCCAGGTGAGGAAGCAGATCGCCACCCAACCGCTGAGGGCGAATACGTCGTTGAAGGCCCGCACATTGGCCTCGCGCTTGGCACTGGCGGCCAGCGCGGCGTTGGCTTGGGCCTTCAGTTGTACCGGGTCGGTGATGACGCGGGCGTAGGCCTGTTGCTGCAGCTGCAGGCGGCGGGCCACCTGCGGGTCGGCGGGGTTGAGCTGGCTGACCAGCGCGGTGGAATAGATGTGCTCGCGGTGCAGCTGGTAGCTGCTGAGGAAGGCCGAGCCGGCCAGGCTGCCAAAGCTCTGGGTCAGCGACAGGATCACGATGAAGGACACGATATGGTCCAGCCCGCGTGCCATCGCCTGGCGTATGCCCATCAGCATCAGCGGGCCCATGAACATGCCGCTGCCCACCGCCGCGAAGAACTGGCTCAAGGCGAAATCCAGCGGCCGGTCCATGCTGGTGCGGTGCTGGTCGAGGAAGGCGGCGGTGCCGAGCAGGATGATCGAGGTCAGCAGCTGCGGGATCAGCGCCTTCGGCCCGAAGGTCAGCGCACCGGCGGCAATGCCGACCAGCACGCCGACCAGGATCACGCCGAACAGGGGCGCCATCTGCTCCGGCCCCATGCCCAGCGTGCGCATCATGGTGATCATCCCGTAGGACTGCTCATTGGTCAGGAAGCGGATCAGGAAGGCGCCAATGATGAAACGCAGCATCACCGGGCCCATCAACCAGCGCACCTGCAGCAGCGGGTTGCGGCGCTGGTGCTCGATGCACAGGCCGGTGGTGATCAGCACCACGGCCGCAGCCAGCACCCAGCCCAGCCATGGCGAATCGAACCACCAGTG
This sequence comes from Stenotrophomonas sp. UBA7606, assembly GCF_002477705.1. Lineage (NCBI taxonomy): Bacteria > Pseudomonadati > Pseudomonadota > Gammaproteobacteria > Lysobacterales > Lysobacteraceae > Stenotrophomonas > Stenotrophomonas sp. UBA7606. The sequence continues at coordinate 2,264 of NZ_DLJW01000070.1, forward strand.
CAGATAGCCCTGGCTCAGCACCACCACCAGCAGCGCCAGGCCCGGTGCCAGCAGGGCAAAGGTAAGGAAATCCTTGCGCTCGAACACCTTGATCTGGATGCCGGGTGGCAGCTTCAGTACCACCACCGCCGCAAACGAACACAGCGCCAGGCCGGCCTCGAACAGGTAGAGGTTCTGCCACTCACCATGGTCGAGCAGGCCGGGCGACAGCAGCCAGGCCAGTGGCACCGCCAGCTGCGACAGGCCAACGCCGATCACCAGCAGGTTGCCCACGTATTTGCGCGGTAGCGCCTGCAGCATGTACAGCGTGCCCAGGGTGGTGCAGGCGGCACCGGCAAAGCCACTGCCGGCGCGCACCAGCAGCGTGGTGGTGGTGGTGCCGACAAACAGATGCAGCACGGCCAACGCCGCATAGGTGCCCAGGCCGATCTCGGCGAACAGGCGGATGCCGTATTCCTGGCGGAACTTGAACACCAGCAGGTTGGCGCTGACGTTGACCATCAGGTAGGCCGCCACCAGCCAGTTCGCCTCGCTGGCCTGCAGGCCCATCTGCCCGGTGATCCATGGCAGGTTGGCGCTGATCAGCGCATTGCCCAGGCCGCCGGTGATGGCGACCAGCACCGCCACCGCGGCGTAGGCCGCACGCCGATGCGGCGGGTGCCAGGGCATCGAGGCTGAGCCGGGCAGGGAGGGCTTTTCGTGTTCCTCCCAGTCCGGGATGGGCTTGAGTGGCTTCATGTGCGTTCCGCTGCAGCCGGCGCGGCCAGGCCGGGACGCAGCAATTCAATCGCACGGCGTGCGAGGGTGGCGCGATCTTCGGCGGTGCGCCCGCGCAGTGCGGCGCCCAGCATGCTGGAAATCAGCGAGATATCGGCCAACTGCAGGTCCTGGCGGCACAGCCCGGCATCCTTGGCGCGCTGCAAGGCCGGTGCCGACAGCGCCAGGATGTGCTCGCGGGCGGCCTTGATGGCCGGGTCGTCGCGGTCCACCGCGCGCCAGTAGTCGGCCAGCGCAGGGGAGTGCACGATGCGCCGGGCCATGCCCTTGATCAGCTCGAACAAGGCGTCGTCGCGGTTGCCCAGTTCCTGCAGGTGGATCTCGATCTTCTCCACGGTCCGCTGCAGCAGCGCTTCAACCAGCGCGGTGCGGTCGGGGAAGTTGCGGTACAGGGTGGCGCGGCCAACGCCGGCGCGCTCCACTACCAGGTCAAGCGGGGCGGTGATGCCGTGTTCACCGAACACGGCGTCGGCCGCGTCCAACAGCAAAGCGCGACGCGCGACGGCATCGGAACGTAAAGAAGTCATGCTGCATATGATCCGGACAAAAATGTCCGGTTTCAATGGCGGCGATGAAACGGCTTGTTGCAGCGCTCGTTTCTGTTCAGCCGGTAGCGAGCTGGCGGCGCAGTGGTGCCTCGCGGATCGGCAGGTTGACCAGGGCTGCAGCGGCGGCCAGCGCCATGTCGGCGTACCACATCCAGCTGTAGTCGCCGCCGTACTCCAATGCCACGCCGCCGAGCCAGGCGCCGAAGAACGCGCCGATCTGGTGCGAGAGCAGGGTCAGGCCGAACAGGGTGCCCATATGGCGTGGGCCGAACAGCTTGCCGACCAGGCCGGCGGTGGGCGGCACCGTGGCCAGCCAGGTGAAACCGAGCACTGCAGCGAACACATAGAAGGTCATCGGCGTGGGCGGCGACACCAGATAGACGGCGATCAGCACCGCACGGCTGAGGTACATCCAGAACAGCAGCCATTTCATGCGGAAACGCTCGCCAAGCGCGCCGATGATCAGGCTGCCGGCCACATTGAACAGGCCGATCAGCGCAATCGATACCGAGGCCACGCTTGGTGACAAGCCGCACAGGGCGATTTCGCCGGGCAGGTGGGTGACCAGGAAGGCGATATGCACGCCGCAGGTGAAGAAGCCCAGGTGCAGGCACCAGTAGCTGCGGTCACGCAGGGCGCGCTGCAATTGCGGGCGCAGCGCTTCGCCATCATCCGTGCCGACACTGCGCGGTGCGCGCTTGCGTAGCGGCCAGGCCAGTGGCAATGACAGCAGCACGATTGCCGCCAGTGCATACAGTGCCTTGACCCAGCCGAAGGCGCTGAGCAGCAGTTGCACCAATGGCGCGAACAGGAACTGGCCCAGCGACCCGCCGGCGTTGATGATGCCGGCAGCCATCGAACGCTTCTGCGCGGGGATGCGCCAGGCAGTGGCACCGATCAGCACCGAGAAGCTGCCCGCGCCTGCACCGGCGGCCAGCAGCAGGCCGAAGCTGAGATTCAGCCCCCAGGCACCGGGCAGCAGGGTTGCGGCGAACAGGCCGATGGCCAGCAACAGGCCGCCGCCGACCAGTACCGGGAGCGGCCCGCGTTGGTCGGCCATGGCGCCGAACAGGGGCTGCACCGCACCCCAGACAAACTGGCCGATCGCCAGCGAGAAGCTGATCTGGGCAATGCCAAGGCCGGTGGCGGCGTGGATGGGGTCGATCAGCAGGCCACTGGTCTGGCGCACGCCCATGGTCACCATCAGGATGCTGGAGGCGGCGAGCAACAGCAGCCAGGGCGTGCGCGTCGGGGCTTGCGTGCTCATGCTGGCCGCTCCTGTTCCAGCGCGTGGTTGAGGGCTTCCAGTTGCTGGTTGAGCTTGTTGATGCGGGTGCTGCCGAACAGGGCTTCGACCTCCTGCTGCGCTTGCTGCCAGAGCGGGAAGGCTTTGTGCAGGCGACGCTTGCCCGCGGGAGTGATCTGCAGCTGGCGCTGGCGGGAGTCCTGGCCGGGTGCCGCGCTGAGCAGGCCCGCTTCGAGCAGCGGCTTGAGGTTGCGGGTGAGGGTGGTGCGGTCCATGCCAAGTGCATCGGCGAGCTCGCCCAGCGGGCGTGGCTGGCTGGAGCGGCGCAGGATGGAGTAGGCGTTGAGGCTCAGCCCGGCCGCGGCGAGGTGACGGTCATAGAGCTGGGAAACGCGGCGCGTGGCGCGGCGCAGCTGGAAGCAGGTGCAGGGGCTGGGGGCGTCCATCGGCATTGTCGGCGGGGCGATGGCGGCAGTTTATGTGTATATGCACGTAATTGCGAGTGTGGTGGGTGGTGGCTGGCAGACTTTGACGCTATTGCTATTGCTATTGCTATTGCTATTGCTGTTGCTGTTGCTTTTTGCAGTTGCAGTTGCAGTTGCCCTTGCCCTTGCCCTTGCCCTTGCCCTTGCCCTTGCTCTTGCTCTTGCTCTTGCTCTTGCCTGCTGTGGCACTTTCTTTGCTTTTGCCTTTGCCTTTGCTTTTGCTTTTGGCTTCGGTTTCGGTTTCGGCTTCGGCTTCGGCTTCGGTTTCGGCTTTGGCTTTGGCTTTGGCTTTGGCTGTGGCTGTGGCTTTGATTTCAGCTTTCCCTTCTCCCGCTTGCGGGGGAAGGTGCCCGGAGGGCGGATGGGGGGCGCTTTTGATTCGGCTTTCTTGCGCTTTTAAATGGGCTTCTCAGCAAGTTGGTCAGAGAAAAAAACCACCTCGCGGTGGTTTTCATCTGTGCTCGGGTTGTAGGGGCGGCAGAGGCTGAAGAGCAGAAGCCAAAGAGCAGAAGCTTGCCCTCACCCCTACCCCTCTCCCGCAGGCGGGAGAGGGGACAGCAAAGGCTAAAGCTCAAAGCCGATGCAACAGCTCAAAGCAACAGCTCAAAGCAACAGCTCAAAGCAACAGCTCAAAGCAACAGCTCAAAGCCATTGCGGCCGTCGGCAATCGCTTAGAACCAGGCGCGGATACCAAACGCCACACCGCGACCCGGCAACGGCGAATAATCCCGCAGCAACGAGGTATGCGGCCTTGCCTCACGGTTGGTCAGGTTGCTGCCGTCCAGGAAGACCTCGTAGCTGTTGCTGCCACTGCGGTCCCAGCGATAGGCAAGATGGGCATCGACCAGCGTGTAGGCACTGCTCGGCTCTTCGTTCTGCGCCACGTCCTTCTGGCTGCCATAGCGCACGGCACCCAACGAGGCGCGCCAGCCGCCCAGCGACCAATGCAGGTCGGCACCCACACGGGCCGGGGAGATGCGCGGCAGATAGCCACCATTGGCCAGGTCGACGTTGTAATGGTGCGCGTGGTCGCCATGCGGCACGGCGATGTCGACATTGCGGGTGCCGCTGCCATCCAGTTCGGCCTTCACGTAATCGCCGAACACACGCAGGTCCCAATCACCGGCCACGCCTTCGATCATGTGCCAGGTGGCCTCGGCCTCGGCCCCCTTGAAGGTGGCATCGTTCTGGGTCCAGCTGCGGACCGGCAAACCGCCTTCGACAACGCCGGTGTCGGCCAGGTAGATGAAGTCCTTGAATTTGGTCTGGTAGATCGCCGCCTGTACATCGATGCGCTCGTTATGGGCGTGCAGGCCCAGCTCGACGCGACGACCACGCTCGGTGTCCATGTTGGCGTTGCCGATTTCCAGCGAGCGGGTGGCAATGTGGGCGCCAGCGGCGTACAGCTCTTCGTTGGTCGGCGCACGTTCGGAGGCATCCACGCCAAAGCGCAGATCGAAGGTGTCGTTCAACGCCCAGATGCCGGATGCGGAAAGATTGGTGGCGCCAAAGCTGCGATCGCGCTGGGCATCGTTCGGATCCAGCTTGACCCGGTCATGGCGTGCGCCCAGCTCCAGCTTGAATGGGCCGAACTGCTTTTCCTGCAGCACGAAGGCGCCGATGGTGTCGGTGGTGGTGCCCGGTACGAAAGCCTCCTCACCGTTCGCACCAAAATCGCTGCTGCCGAACTGCAGGCCGAAGGCGCCTTCCCAGCCGGCCAGTGGCTGCTGCACGGCTTCCAGTCGGCCTTCATAGCCTTTGTTGGTGAAGCGGGTGGACGGTGTGCCGGCTTCCAGCTCGGTGTGCTCGTAATCGGTGTAGCCACCGCGCAGGGTCAGGCTCTTCAGGAAGGAGGTCGGGTTGTACAGGCCGCCCTTCAGGTCGAAGCGGTTCTGCACCATGTCGATGCGCACGTCATGCTCTTCACCTTCCTCGGCGTGGTCGTGATCGTGGTCATCATGGTCGTGGCCATGGTCATCGTCGGCATGCACATGGGCGCCGTTGGGGATGCCGTAGTTGCTGCGGTAGGTGCCCAGCGATGCGCCGAGGTAGCCGCTTTCACCGAACCAGGTAGCGCCGAAGCCGCCGGCGCGGGTGCGCACCGAGCTGTTCTCCAGGCGGCCGCGGGGGCCGAGCTCGTCGGTGTCGCCGTCATGGTGGTCATGGCCATCGGCGGCCAAAGCGTGCGGGTCGATGGCATAGCCGGGGATGCGGTAGTCATCGCCATTGCGGACCAGGCCGTCCACATGCAGCACCAGGTTGTCGCCGCTGACCCCGTCCAGGCGGAACATGCCGCTGCGTTCTTCATTGACCGAGTTGCCACGCAGTTCGGCGCGGCCGCTGAGCGGACGGTCCGGGACCTCGCTGGCAATGCGGCCATCCACCACGTTGACCGCGCCGCCAATGGCGCCGCTGCCGAACAGCAGGGTTGCCGGGCCTTTCAGGACTTCGATCTGGTCGGCCAGGAACGGCTCGATGCTGGAGGCGTGGTCGGCGCTGACCGTGGAGGCGTCCATGTTGCCGACGCCATTGGCGACAACCGCCACACGCGGGCCTTCCTGGCCACGGATGATCGGGCGACCCACGCCAGGGCCGAAGAAGGTGCTCTGCACGCCGGGCAACTTGGCCACGGTGTCACCCAGGGTGCCGGACTTGTGTTCGTCCAGGTCGGTGCCGGCCAGGACGTCGACCGGGCGCGCCAGTGATTCGGCCGAACCCTGCAAGGGCGAGGCGGTGACCTTGACCGCACTCAGTTCGGTCAGGTGATGGCTCTGCCCGGCGTCGTCATCGGCGGCGCTGGCAACGGCAGGCAGGGCGGCGGCAAGGGCGAGGAACAGGAGGTGGTGCTGGGTGCGACGGGGGAAAGGCATGGGCGTTCCTTTGTTACTTTGTATCACTTGGGTGGCAGACTGAACCGGTCGTGGCAGAGGGACTGACACAGCGGTTCGGGCGGGGAGGACAATAATGTTATATTATTCCATAACGTTCTGCCGCCCCTGCTGGAAGTCATGCCCACCCCATCTACCGGATTACGCAAATTCCTGGATCGCTTTGGTGCCACCGGCTCGCTGATCTGTGCGGTGCACTGCGCGGTGTTGCCGGCCCTGCTGGCGGTGGCGCCGGCACTGGGCCTGTCGTTCTGGCTCAGTGACGGGGTGGAAGCCAGCATCGTCATCTTCGTTACCGTGCTGGGGCTGTTCAGCCTGATCTGGGGCTATCTGCGCCACCGCGCGCTGAAGGCGCTGCTGTTGCTGGTGCCGGGCCTGGTGTTGCTGTGGGCTGGCCTGCTGCATCCCGAGCTGCACCATTCGCGCGTCCCGCATGCGGTGGTGATGACCTTGGGCGGTGTGCTGGTGGGGTTGGCGCATGTGGTCAACCTGCGCTTGAACCACGTGCATGTGCATGACGCCAGCTGCGCACATTGAGGGGCGCATGGTAGGCTTTCTGTCCATGCGCGAGGGTGCTTGTTGTGGCCCCGCCAAACCCGTGCTCGCACGGGGTAACTGATTACAAACCAAGGAGTTGACGACATGGGTAAGGGTGACCGTAAGACCGCCAAGGGCAAGCGCTACAACGCCAGCTATGGCAATTCGCGCTCGCACGTGAGCAAGGTGGCCGTGGGCGCTGCCGCGCCGGTCGCCAAGAAGACTGTCGCCAAGGCCCCGGCCAAGAAGGCCGTTGCCAAGAAGACCGTCGCCAAGGCCGGCTGATCCAGCCCGGCAGTGGTTACAGAAAAGCGGCGCATTGCGCCGCTTTTTTTTGCCTGCGATCTGCGCTGGCTGTGTGCTCCCGGGTGCGCTGCGCTTACCCGGGCTACCCGCGGGTTACCTCACTTCGAGGGGCGCAGGGCCTGGTCCAGGGCGTGCGGGTTGCCGTCGTTGGGCTGGGCCGGGATGCCGATCAGGCGGGTCAGCAAAGGGTAGACGTCGACGTTGTCGAAGGCGGTCAGTTGCTTGCCCTGGGCAAAGGCCGGGCCGCGGGCGACAAACACCGCCTGCATCGACGGCAATGCCGGGTCATAACCGTGCGAGCCACGGTCGCCCGCCGGCCGCTTGGCAATGCTGTCGCGCGGCAGTGCATCCCAGCCTTCCTGCATCTGGCAGACGATGGCCGGCACCCGCGGGTTGCTGCCGTAATGCCAGCGCGTGGGCAGCTGCGCCTTGTTCCAGCATTGGTAGTGGGCGTGCTCGCCCAGCAATGCGTTCTCTGCCTCGGTCTGTTTGCCGGGCAGCGGGGCGAAGCCCACCGACTGGCCCACCGAAATCACCTTGGCAACCGCCGGCGACACCATGTCCTCGACCGCCACCGCGTTGCCGGACTTCACGGTAGCCATGCCGTGATCGGACACGACAATCACATTGGTATGGTCGAGCAGGCCGTCGCGGCGCATGCCGTCGACCAGTTGACCGATGGCCGCATCCACCTGCCGCACGGCGGCGGTGTACTCGGGCGAATCCGGCCCATGCGCATGGCCGGCCTTGTCCACCTGCTCCATATAGGTGGCGACAAAGCGCGGGGTGATCGCGTCCGGTTCGCCGTGCAGCCAGGCCAGTACCTGGTTCATGCGCTCGGCCAGCGGCACGCTTTCGTCGTACATGCGCCATTGGTTGGCGTGCAGGCCGCGCACCGGTGCTTCGCTGCCCGGCCACGACCAGGTGGCGCTCTTCAGCCCGGCCTTGCGCACGCTGACCCAGATCGGCTCGGCGCCATCCCACCAGGCCGCGTTCTGCACGGCGGCGCGGTCGCTGACCTTGAAGTCACCCAGTGCATCTGCGCTCATCGCGTTGTGCACCAGCCCGTGGTGGTCAGGGCGCAGGCCGGTGACCAGGGTGTAGTGGTTGGGGAAGGTGAGTGCCGGGTAGGATGGGCGCATGCCGACGCTGCGCACCCCCTCGCGCGCCAGCCGCATCAGGTTGGGGCTGTCGGCCTGGCTGAGCTTGTCCGCGCGCAGGCCGTCGATGGAAATCATCAGGACGGTGGGCGGTACGTTTGCTGTGGCGGTGGAGGAAGGAGTGCTGGCGCAGGCGGCAAGCAGTGCACAGGCCAGTGCCGTGGCCGAAATACGTAGAAAAGTCATGGCGCCATTCTAGGCCGCGCCGGTGACCGTACAAATACAACCTTCGGCAGGTTGTCAGTGCTTTATCCAGCGCGTAGTCCCGTAGCCCGGGTAAGCCCCGCGCACCCGGGAGCAAGCGCGCTCAGGCAAACAGGTCCGCCAGCCGCTCGCCTTCACTGGGAACACCTTCCAGCTTCAGCAGCGCGGCCTTGGTCGGCAGCCCGCCGCCGAAGCCGGTCAGCGCGCCGTTGTTGCCGATCACCCGATGGCAGGGCAGCACGATCGGCAGCGGGTTGCGGCCATTGGCAGCGCCTACCGCACGGGTGGCGGTGGGGCGGCCAATGCGCTCGGCCAGCTGGCGGTAACTCCAGGTCGCGCCGAACGGAATCTGTGCCAGCGTGTGCCAGACCTGCAACTGGAACGCGGTGCCCACCGGGGCCAGGGTCAGCGTGAAGTGCTGGCGCTCGCCGCGCAGGTATTCCAGCAGTTGCCGGCGGGGTTCGGCGACGGCGTCGGGGTCGTGTTGCCAATGCTCGCGGCCCTTGGCGTCATGGCGGTTCTCGGCAAACAGGATGTGGCGCACGCCGACCTGGTCGACGGCGACAGTCAGTGCGCCGATCGGGCTGTCGAAGCGGTCGTAGTAGAGAGTGTTCATGCCGTGGCCTCCGTAGCGGGCTTGGGGTTCTTTCGTTCCGTGGGCACTGCCAGATGCCACAGGTGCAATACCGCGTAGGCGCGCCAAGGGCGCCACGGTTGCGAGCGACGTTCGGTTTCGCGTTCGCTCAGGCGCTGGCCTTCGCCCAATACCTGCTGCAACACCAGGTCGCCGGCGGGGAAGGCGTCGGGCAGACCCATCGCCCGCAGCGCCATGTAATGCGCTGTCCACGGCCCGATGCCAGGCAGGGCAGTGGCTTTCTGCACGAAGCTTTCCAGGGTCTGTGCGCGGCTGAAATCCAGGCGCTGTTCGGCACAGGCGCGGGCGATGGCGCGCAGGGTGGCGGCGCGGGTCCGCGGCAGGCCGATGCTTTCCAAGGGAGCAGCGACCAGCGTTGCCGGGGCGGGAAACTGGCGATCCAGGCCTTCCGGCATGCCAGGCAGGTGTTCACCAAACCGGTCCACCAGGCGCCGCGCCAGGGTGGTGGCAGCAGCAACGCTGACCTGCTGTCCCAGCACGGCGCGCGCTGCGACCTCGAAACCGTCCCAACCGCCGGGGATGCGCAGCCCTGGGCGTTCGGCGATGCCCCGTGCGAGCAGGGGCTCCTGGCCCAGCGTCGCATGGACGGTGCGCAGATCGGCATCCAGATCGAACACGCGCCGTACCTTGGCAACGATGGCGGGGATGGCCCGTGGATCGGTGGTGCCGAGCTGCAGGCGCAGTTCCGGGCGCTTCGGATCGGCACTGACCCGGATCAGGCTGGCCACGCCATTGGCGACGACCACGCGCTGGTAGCTGCTTTCGTCGATGTATTCGATGCCGGGCAAGGAACGGCGGCGCAGGAAAGCCAGCATCAGTGGGAAGTCCAACGGCGGCCGGTAGGCCAGGCGCAGCACCGGTTCGCCGCCGGCTACCGTGCCATGCTGCTTGCGCAGGGCGCTGGGCGGCATGCCGCAACCGTCGAGGAAGGCGCTGTTGAAGCGGCGCAGGCTGTTGAAGCCGGCGGCCAATGCGACCTGGGTCACCGGCAGCGCGGTTTCGGTCAGCAACTGCTTGGCCAGCAGCAGGCGGCGGGTGGTGTGCAGTTGCGCCGGGGTCGCACCGAGCCTGGCCACGAACAGGCGCTGCAACTGGCGCGCGCTGATGCCCATCACCTCGGCCAGGGCAGTGGCCGGCTGCTCCTGCAGGATGCCTTCGTTGAGCAGGGCCAATGCCTGGTGCAGGGTCTGATCGTGCAGCAGATTGGCGTCATCGGGTGACAACTCCGGGCGGCAGCGCAGGCAGGGCCGGTAACCGGCGGCGCTGGCGGCAGCGGCGCTGGGGTAGTAACTGACGTTCTCCGGCTTCGGCGGCGGTGCAGGGCACACCGGTCGGCAATAGATGCCGGTGCTGCGCACGGCGGTGAAGAACAGGCCGTCAAAGCGGGCATCGCGCGCCAGCCGGGCTTGTTCACATTGGCTCTGCGGTGGCATCAGGAGGTTCTGCATGGCGCCCAGTCTAGGGCGGTGCAGGGATGGGTACTGGCCATTTCCGGACAGCAATGCGGATAACCAATGGTTGGTTCAGGAAAGATTGCGATGCCATTGGCCTGGCGCACTAGACTGTGCATCTTTCCGGCGCGGCTGCGCCGTTGCACGGACCTGATCGTTCTCCATGTTGCCCAAGTTCTGGTGGTCGCCGTTGTTGTGTATCGGGCTGCTTGCCTGTAATCCGGACAAGCCGGCCGGCAAGCCGGCCGTCGATCCGGCCGTGGCCCTTGCCGCCGATGGCGACCACATGGTCTCGATCAATGTGATCGATGCGCCAGCGCCACCTGCGCCGGTGGTACCGGCCAAGGACAAGCGGTGGCCGGAGCTGATGCTGGAGAACGGCAAGGCCTGGGTCAGCTGCGCCACCGACTATGCCGGTGAGAACGGCGATGGCGAGGAACTGACCGCCCTGGACCGGGAGAGCCTGGACGCTGCGCTGCAACCCTGCCAGGAGCGCGGCCTGCTGCGGGTGCGCTATGTCGGCAAGATCAATCCATCGTTCGCGGCGTTGGTGTCGCGCCTGGCGGTGGTGGCGGACGCGCAGAAGATCGGCAAGCGCATCCTTGACCTGGACTCCAGCGGTGGCCAGGTGGAAGCGGCCATCGTCGCCGGCGACAACATTGGCGAGTCGGGCTGGACCATCTGGGTGCGCGAGGGCTCCATCTGCCACAGCGCCTGCGTCTTCGTGCTGGCGGCAGGGGACAACCGCTTGATCTCCGGCAAGGTCGGCATCCACCGGATGATGCGCATCAGCTCCACGGCCACCTCGCGCGCGGAGTTGAACAAGGAACTGCACGAGGTCTACGACAACGTGAAGGACTACCTGCAGCGCAACGGCGTGGCCGTGGGCGTAGCCGACCTGATGATGACCGTGCCCAATCGCAGCCTGCGCGTGCTGACCAGCGACGAGCTGAAACAGTACGGCCTGGACGGCACCAATGCGGTGCAGGACGACCTGGAGCGGATCAAGCAGATGCGCAAGTGCGGCGATGATTTCGTGCGCCGCAAGGACGCCTTCCTCATTGCGTTTGATCGTGACTGCAAGGTGGAGGGGGCCGACCTTGAGGCGGTCACCGCCTGTGGCCAGGCGTTGAAGGAGCAGTTCGGCTTCCCTGATGAAACCTGCCCCGACGAGAGCCCGCTGTCCGAGATCGACACCGCCATGCTGGTGCCCGAACCCCCGGTTGTACCTGTGAATTCTGCCGCCGTGGCACCGGCTGCGGCGGCGACAGTGCCGCTGAATACGCATCCGGCAAAAAACTGAACCGCCAATTGCTGCATTTCGGATGAAACCATGTTTGGATGGAAGTTCATCAACTGAAAGCGTCACGGAGTGAGCCATGCGATCCAGTTGTCTGTTGTTGATGTTGTCCCTTGCGCTGCCCGCCGGCGTGGTAACGGCACAGAGCGCGCCGCAGCCCGCAGCCGCGCAGACGCCGGCAGCTGCACCCGCGCAGGCACCGGCAGCTGCACCCGCGCAGGCACCGGCAGGGACATCGGCGGCGCGGCCGGCGGGTGGACTGACCCCGGCACAGCAGGCGCAGGTGGCGCGTCAGGACGCGGAAATGACGGCCGCAGCGCAACGCGTGGCGCAGTTGGTGGATGGCAACCAGGCCGCAGTGGTGTGGGACGGGGCGTCGGCGGTAGCACGCAAGGCGGTCACCCGTGACCAGTTCGCTGGCAACATCAATGCAGATCGCGCCAAGTTGGGCGCGCTGGTATCGCGTGGCAAGCCGTCCATCACCCGGGTGCAGTACCCGGCTGGCGCGGCCGTGCCGGAGGGTATCTATCTCAACGTCAGCTTCCCCACGCGCTTTGCCAACAATGCCCAGCCGGTGCGCGAGCTGGTGTCTTTCCGCCTGGACGAGGACAAGGTGTGGCGCGCCTCCGGTTACAGCCTGCGCGCGGCGACGGCGAATTGAGCCGGTAAAACCCGTGTTCCCTGGACAGGCGCCGCAAGGCGCCTGTTCTTTTTGTGCCGGGCCTGATCAGGATCAATGAAACCTTACCCGTGGCCCTCTACGCTGCCCGGCAACTGGCACGATGGAGTGGGCATGCACAAGGTCGATGTAGTGGTGGTGGGCGCCGGCCCGGCAGGGCTGAGTTTTGCGCGCAGCCTGGCCGATACCGGCCTGTCGCTGGCACTGGTGGAGCAGCAGCCGCAGACCGCTTTGGCCGATCCGGGTTTTGATGGGCGTGAGATTGCCCTGACCCACGCCTCGCGCCAGATCATGCAGGGCATCGGACTGTGGCAGCGGCTGCCGCCAGCGGAAATCTCATCGCTGCGCAGTGCGCGGGTGATGAACGGCAGTTCGCCGTTCGCACTGGGCTTTGCCGCCGAGCGTGAAAATGTGGCCGAGCTGGGCTGGCTGGTGCCCAACCACCTGATCCGGCGGGCTGCCTGGGAGGCGGTGCAGAGGCAGGCCAACCTGGAGTTGCTGGACGGCAGCAGTGTCACAGCGATCGAGCCGGGTGCGGCGGCCAGCGTGGTGACCCTGGCCGATGGCCGTCGCCTGCAGGCACGGCTGGTGGTGGCGGCCGACAGCCGCTTCTCGGCGACCCGGCGGATGATGGGCATCGGCGCGCAGATGCGGGATTTCGGCAAGTCGATGCTGGTCTGCCGCATGCAGTGTGAGCGGCCGCACAACCACGAGGCCTGGGAGTGGTTCGGTTACGGGCGAACACTGGCCATGTTGCCGCTAGCCGGTGGCCAGGCGTCGGCGGTGATTACCCTGCCGCCCCAGCAGGCACAGGCGTTGGCAGGCCTGGATGAGGTGGCATTTGGGCACAGGGTCACGGCCATGTTCGAGGCCAGGCTGGGGCAGATGCAGCCGGCGAGCAGCCGTCACGTCTATCCGCTGGTGGGGGTATATGCGCGCCGTTTCGTCGGCAGCCGTTACGCCCTCGTTGGCGATGCGGCGGTCGGCATGCATCCGGTTACCGCGCATGGCTTCAACTTTGGCCTGCAGAGCCAGCAGCGCCTGGCCGGGCTGTTGCGCACGGCGGCGGGCAAGGGCGGGGATATCGGCGCCGATGCCTTGCTGGCCAGTTACCAGCGCGGGCATCGGCTGGCGACCCGGCCGCTGTACGAGGCCACCAACGCCATCGCAACCCTCTACAACGACGAACGTCGACCGGTGCGCCTGTTGCGCGATGCGGCGCTGCGCATCGCCCAAGGGGTTGCTCCGTTCAGGAAGGTGATAGCAGGTCATCTGACCCAAGCCTCGGCCTAGCGCTGCGTTGGGCTGGAGGGTAAGGCGGCCGGAATGCCGGGCGTGGCCCGGCAAGCGCTGCCTCAGGCAGCCGAACTGTCGGCCAGTACGCGGATGCGCACGTCGCCCAGTTCCACCTGCTGGCCGCCGCGGATCTTGCAGGCCTTGCGCAGTTCCACCGCGCCGTCGACCGTGACATGGCCTTCGCCGATGATCATCTTGGCCTCGCCGCCGCTGGAGACCAGGTCGGTCAGCTTCAGCAACTGCTTCAGTTCCACGTACTCGCGGTCCAACTCGAAATCGATGGTTTGCATGGTGATTGCCGGTAAAAACGGGCACTATTGTGCGCCAAACGGTGGCAGCACGGGAGCGTGAAGCCCTCGCGCTTGGCCGTTGCCGTGTTCGTTAGCTGAACGGAAAACGTGACCCCCGCGACAGCAGGGGGCTTTAGAGCGCACAATATCCGTCTTTTCGCCCGCCCGTTCGCGGCGGTGCCCCCGGAGTTACCCATGTCCCAAGATACCCCCGCGCCGCTGCTGTTCGCAGATCTCGGCCTGTCCGAGCCTGTGATGAAGGCAGTGGCCGATGTCGGTTACGAGACCCCGTCGCCGATCCAGGCTGCCACCATCCCGGCCATGCTGGAAGGCCGCGACGTGCTCGGCCAGGCGCAGACCGGCACCGGCAAGACCGGCGCCTTCGCGCTGCCGGTGCTGTCCAATATCGATCTTTCCGCCACCAAGCCGCAGGTGCTGGTGTTGGCCCCGACCCGCGAGCTGGCCATCCAGGTCGCCGAGGCGTTCCAGACCTATTCGGCCTCGATGCCGGGCTTCCGCGTGCTGCCGGTATACGGCGGCCAGCCCTATGGCCAGCAGCTGTCGGCGCTGCGCCGTGGCGTGCACGTCGTGGTCGGCACCCCGGGCCGCGTGATCGATCACCTTGATCGCGGCACCCTGGACCTGTCCGAGCTGAAGACGCTGGTGCTGGACGAAGCCGATGAAATGCTGCGCATGGGCTTCATCGACGACGTCGAAGCCGTGCTCAAGAAGTTGCCGGAAAGCCGCCAGGTCGCGCTGTTCTCGGCCACCATGCCGCAGCAGATCCGCCGCATCGCGCAGACCTACCTGCGCGATCCGGTGGAAGTGACCATCGCTTCCAAGACCACCACCTCGGCCAATATCCGCCAGCGCTACTGGTGGGTGGCGGGCATGCACAAGCTGGACGCGCTGACCCGCATCCTGGAGGTGGAAACCTTCGATGCGATGATCATCTTCGCGCGCACCAAGGCCGGCACCGAGGAACTGGCAGGCAAGCTGCAGGCGCGTGGCCTGGCCGCGGCCGCCATCAATGGCGACATGCAGCAGGCCCAGCGCGAGCGCACCATCGGCCAACTGAAGGAAGGCAAGCTCGACATCCTGGTGGCCACCGACGTGGCGGCCCGTGGCCTGGACGTGGAGCGCATCAGCCACGTACTGAACTACGACATCCCGTACGACACCGAAAGCTATGTGCACCGCATTGGCCGTACCGGCCGTGCCGGCCGCAGCGGTGAGGCGATCCTGTTCGTCACCCCGCGCGAGAAGGGCATGCTGCGCCAGATCGAGCGCGCTACCCGCCAGCCGATCGAGGAAATGCAGTTGCCGACCGTGGATGCGGTCAACGACCACCGCGTGAGCAAGTTCATGGACCGCATCAGCCAGACCCTGGCTGGCGGCGACATGGATTTCTACCGCGACCTGCTGCAGCGCTACGAAGGCGAGCACAACGTGCCGGCAATCGACATCGCCGCCGCGCTGGCCAAGCTGCTGCAGGGCGACACCCCGTTCCTGCTGACCCCGCCGGTGCGCGAGCGCCGCGAGGTGCCGGCAGGCCGCAACGAGCGTCCAGCCCGTGACGGTGGCTTCCACCGCCGTGACGAGCGTGGCGAGCGCCCGGCCCGGTTCGAGCCGCGCTTCGAGCGTGCCCCGCGTCATGACGATGGCGAGCGCGGCCCGCGCCCGCCGCGTGCGGAAGGCGAGTTCGAATCGCGTCCGCGTCGCGAAATGCCGCCACGCAGCGCGCCGGAGTTCGGCATGGAGACCTACCGCATCGAAGTGGGCCATACCCACGGCGTGAAGCCGGCCAACATCGTCGGTGCCATCGCCAACGAGGCGGGGCTGGAGAGCCGCTACATCGGTCGCATCGACATCCACGATGGCCACTCCGTGCTGGACCTGCCCGCCGACATGCCCAGTGACGTGCTGCAGCACCTGAAGAAGGTGTGGGTGTCCGGCCAGCAGTTGCAGATGCGCAAGGTCGAGCCGGGCGAAGACGTGGGTGCCTCGGCGGCCCCGGCCTTCAAGCCGCGCTTCCACAAGGGCCCCAAGCCGGCGGTGCGCCCCGGCGGCCCGCGTCGCGAAGGCTTCAAGCCCCGCGGCCCGCGCAACGGTTGATCCACCGTTTGCAGCCTGAAAGCCCCGGCACTGCCGGGGCTTTTTTTGTCTGCTTGTGCGGCCGACTGGACAAGACCGGCCAACAATCTGAATCCGCGATGTACTTCATGTGTTGCAAGCCTGCGGTTGTTGCGATAATCACCGCAATAGCGTTGGGGACGCGAAGGGCTGATCACGGTGGACGAGGGGGGCGCGGTGCGATGGCGGGCTGGGGCATGTGCAGCGGCGGTAAGCCTGCTGATTGCCTTGCTCTTGCTGTTGCCCGCCATTGCCTCCGCCGCCGCGCCGCGTGCCAACCAGGATTTCCTGCTGGTGGGCGCACCCACCGACCAGCAGGCACCGGTGCGCGAATGCACGCCGGAAATCCGGCGCCATCTGCAGGAAGAGCTGCATGTTGCAGCGCCACCGGGGGGGTGGTCCGGGGCGCCACAGGCGGTGGATGTGTTCAATGTGTTCGCCGGCGAGGTGATGATCACCCACGGTGACCGCACCGTCTGCGGGCACATGCAGGACGCGCGCACCCGCGACTCCCGTTTCCGCGCCGGTGTCGGCATGGTGGTGGTACCCCGCAAGGGCGACACCGCTCCCATCCGCGTGGCCTGGGAAGCACCGCTGAAAGCGCAGTGGATCCCCACCGTTCGCCTGGGCGCCCCCAGCCCTGTGCAACAGATCGATACGGCACGGTTGCTGGTACGCACCGCCTGCATCGCCATTGCCCTGGCGTTGGCGCTGTCGGCGTTGATGGGTTTCATCACCACCCGCAGCCGCGATTTCCTGGTCTACGTGCTGGTGTGTGCACTGCTGGTGGTCTGGCAGGCGGTGCTCAGTGGCTTGAGTGGCTATCCCGAGCCGTGGCTGCCGGTGGGCCGCGCCGCGCCGGTGTGGCTGGTGGCGGTCACCGCGCTGAGCTACGCGGTGATGACCTGGGTGTTGTGGCGCATGTGTGGCGGCCGTCGCCTGCTGCGCGGGTCGCGGCGCTGGATGGGCGCATTGGTGGCGGTATTCGCATTGGTGGCGTTGGCTACCCCGGTGATGCCGCGCGCACTGCTGGCGTGGGTATCCGGGGCGCTGGACGACGCCTTCGCACTGCTTTGCCTTGGTGCACTGCTGCTGTGCATCGCGTCCATGCGGCGCGGTGTATACAAGACCCTGGACGGGATGGTGGCGGTGGCGCCGCTGTTGCTGATGACCCTGGCTGACCTGTTCGGCAACCGCTGGCTGCTGGAGTTCCGGGTTGAAGCCGTGCAGCTTTCGGCGACCTGGTTCCTGATGATGGCGGCCTATTCGCTCAATCGCAGCCTGGGCAACCTGCGCCAGCAGCGCGACGAGATGCGCCAGCTGGCCGATACGGACACCTTGACCGGCCTGCCCAACCGCCGCGCAGGGCTGCGCCAGCTGGAAACCTACATTGCACAGGCCCGTGCTGGCGGCCAGCCGTTGGCAATCGGTTTCCTGGATGTGGACCTGTTCAAGCAGATCAATGACCGCTACGGCCATGACGTGGGCGACGATGTGCTGGTGTCGGTGGCCAACACCCTGCTGAGTGGTGTGCGCAGCCGCCACGACGTCATCCGCATGGGCGGCGAGGAGTTCCTGATCCTGTTGCCGGGCAATAGTGCCGCTGCCGCCTTGCCGCGACTGGAGCACATGCGCGAGAAGGTCACCAGCCAGGCATCGGCGTTGCGCCACGAAGGCCTGACGGTCACCGCCAGCATCGGCCTGGCCGAGCTGCAGCTGCTGGATACCGACGTGGCGGCATTGCTGCGGCGTGCCGACAACGCCATGTACCGGGCCAAACGCCGTGGCCGCAACCAGGTGGTGAACGCCGACGATGAGCGCGAAGCGGCCTGAACACCGGCGGCGCTGTCACCCGGGTGGGCGATGGCGGATAATTCGCCGATGACAAACCGAATCAACAAGCACATTGCCGAAACCGGCTTCTGTTCGCGCCGCGAGGCCGACCGCCTGCTCGCCGCCCGTCGCGTGACCATCAACGGCGTTGTTGCCGGCACCGGTGCGGTGGTGGGCGAGGGCGACGAGGTCAAGGTCGACGGCCAGCCGCTGCGTGCCCGTGCGGTGCAGAAGAGCACCGGTCGCCGCCATGTCTACATCGCGCTGAACAAGCCGGTAGGCGTCACCTGCACCACCGAAAGCGCGGTGAAGGGCAATATCGTCGACTTCGTCGGCCATGAGCAGCGCATCTTCCCGATCGGGCGCCTGGACAAGGAGTCCGAAGGGCTGATCCTGATGACCAGCAATGGCGATATCGTCAACCAGATCCTGCGCGCCGAGAACGGCCACCAGAAGGAGTACCTGGTGGCGGTCAACAAGCCGGTGACCGATGAGTTCCTGCGCGGCATGGCCCGTGGCGTGCGCATCCACAACCAGATGACGCTGCCGTGCCGGGCCACCCGCATTGCCAAGTTCGGCTTCCGCATCATCCTGGAGCAGGGCCTGAACCGGCAGATCCGCCTGATGGCCGCAGAGTTCGGTTACCGCGTCACCCAGCTGCGCCGGGTGCGCATCGACAACATCAAGATCGGCGCGCTCAAGCCCGGCCAATGGCGCAACCTCAGCGAACAGGAGTTGCGTGGCCTGCTGCCGCAACAGCAGCAATGGTGAAGTGTGAACTGCTCACCGCGTGCTGCGCGCGCTGCGGCTAGACTCGGCTGCGTCCTCCATCCCGCCTGAACCGGAACCGCGATGATCAAACCTCCGATTCCTGCCCATGAAGCCGAGCGTCTTGCCGCCTTGCAGCGGTATCGCATCCTCGATACCGCGCGCGACCAGGAGTTCGATGACCTGGTGACCATCGCCCGCACCATCTGCAACACGCCGATGGGTGCGGTGACGCTGATCGACCGAGACCGCCAATGGTTCAAGTCGCTGCAGGGCCTGGAGGGGGAGCAGACGCCGCGTGATGACGCTTTCTGTGCGCACACCATCCTTGCCCCGCAGGAACTGACGGTGGTGCAGGATGCGCGCGACGACGCCCGCTTCAGTGGCAACCCCTCGGTGGTGGGCGACCCGCATATCCGCTTCTATGCCGGTGCGCCGCTGCTCAGCAGTGATGGCTATGCGCTGGGCTCGCTGTGCGTGTTCGACTCGGTGCCGGCGCAATTGGCCGCGCCGCAGGCCAATGCCCTGCGCGCGCTGTCGCGGCAGGTCAGCCGGATGATGGAGATGCGCCTGCTGCGCATGCAGATCGACCACCACCAGGACGAGCATGACTGGTACGAGGCGCGGCTGGCGGAGTATTACCAGCAGCTGGAACAGGCCAACCTGGAGTTGTCCGAGCAGACCCGTACCGATCCGCTGACCGGGCTGTCCAACCGTCGCGCGCTGACCGCCGCGCTGGCTGATGCCATTGAACGTGCCGGCGAGGTACCGCCGGCCGTGGCCATCGTCGACATCGATCACTTCAAGATGGTCAACGACATCCACGGCCATGCCGAAGGCGACGTGGTGCTGACCGAACTGGCAGCGGTGCTCAAGTCGCAGTTCGCCGGGCGCGGCATGGCGGCCCGCTATGGTGGCGAGGAGTTCGTGATCCTGATGCCGAATACGCCGCTGCAGCAGGCCGAGCTGCAATGCGAATACCTGCGCGAGTCGGTGAGCCTGTTGCCGATCGGCTTGCCGATCTCGGTCAGCATCGGCCTGGCCGTGCACCGTGATGGGGAAAGCTCGGGCGACACCCTGCGCCGCGCCGATGCCGCGCTCTACCAGGCCAAGGCCGAAGGCCGCGACCGGGTGGTGGTGGCAGGCTGAGCCTGCGTCTCGACGCCTGCGACCGGGCGCGCGCATGCTGGGCCTGCTCCTGACGTTGCGAGAACCCCATGCTGCAGACCCTGGCCGTCGCCAACTACCGTTCCCTGCATGAGCTGGCCGTGCCGCTGGCGCGGCTGAACCTGGTCACCGGCGACAACGGCAGTGGCAAATCCAATCTCTACCGCGCGCTGCGCTTGTTGGCGCAGACCGCGCGTGGTGGCGTGGCCACCGCGCTGGCCGGCGAGGGCGGGCTGGAGTCGGCGCTGTGGGCCGGCCCGGAGCGGATAAGCCGGGCCATGCGCGAGGGCGAGATGCCGGTGCAGGGCACGGCGCGCAGTACGCCGGTGTCGTTGCGGCTGGGGTTTGCCGCCGAGGACTTCGGCTATGCAATCGACCTGGGCCTGCCGGTGCCGGGCAACTCGATGTTTGATCGCGACCCGCAGATCAAGAACGAAAGCATCTGGGCCGGGCCCTTCCTGCGCAGCAGCAACCTGCTGGTCGAGCGGCGCGGCAGCGTGGTACGGCGAAGGGCAGGCCGCAGCTGGGAGGTGGTGGAAGAGCACCTGTCCGGCTTCGACAGCCTTTTCAGCCAGTTGGCCGATCCGCAGCGCATGCCGGAAGTGCTGGCCCTGCGCGAGTACATCCGCCGCTGGCGCTTCCACGACCATTTTCGTTCCGATGCCGCTGCCCCGGCGCGACAGCCGTGCATGGCGATACGTACGCCGGTGCTGGCCGATGACGGCCATGACCTGGCGGCGGCCTGGCAGACCATCATCGAGATCGGCGATGGGCAGGGCCTGCAGCGCTCGCTGGAGGATGCGTTCCCGGGGGCGCAGGTGCGGATCGAGGGCTGGGAGGGGCGCTTGTCGCTGAAGTTCGAGCAGCCCGGTCTGTTGCGCCCGCTGGCGGCCAGTGAGTTGTCCGATGGCACCTTGCGCTACCTGTTGCTGATCGCCGCGCTGCACACGCCACGACCGCCCCCGTTGCTGGTGCTCAACGAGCCGGAAACCAGCCTGCATCCGGACCTGCTGCCGGCGCTGGCGCGCTTGATCATCAACGCAGCGGCGCGCAGCCAGCTGTGGGTGGTGTCGCATGCCTCGCGGCTGATCGCCGCGCTGCAGGAGGACCCCGCCTGCAATGCGCTGCGCCTGCACAAGGAATTCAGCCAGACCCGGCTGTGGGGCGTTGGCAATCTGGAAGGGCCGGCCTGGTACTGGCCGCAGCGTTGATCAGGCGACCGGGCCAGCGGCGGCTTGTGGTCGCAGGCGGTTGAGCAGTGGGTGCAGGAAGACGCCGCCGAGGATGATCGCCACACCCAGGTAGAACTGCGGCGTCAGTTCGTGCTGCTCACCCAGGAACAGCATCGCCAGCAGGATCGCGTAGACCGGCTCCAGGTTGGTGACCAGCTGCACCGTATACGCGCTGAGGTGCTTGAGCGCGACCAGCGCCAGGGCAAACGGCAGCAGCGTGCACAGCCCGGACAGGGCCAGCAGCAACAGGCCGTCGTGCAGGTTGGGCAGCACCCACAGGTCGCTGGCCAAGGCTGGCAGCAGCAGCGGCATGGCCGGTGCCAGCAGGGTCAGGGTCAGGGTGCCGGCGCCCAGCTCCAGCGCGGTCACCGTCAACGGATCAGCGTGGCCGACCATGCGCTTGTTGAACGAGCCGAAGATGGCCACCAGCAGCGCGGAAACCGCACCCACCGCCACACCCAGGCGCATGCCATCGGGCACGCCACCAACCACCAGCGCCACGCCGGGCAGCACGATCACGCCCAGCGCCAGTTCGCGCAGCTGGAACGGACGCCGCGCAATCCACGGTTCGATGATGGCGGTGAACACCGGCGCCAGTGCGATGCAGGTGGCAGCCACCGAAGCGTTGGCCAGCTTCACCGCGCCATAGAAGGTGAGCCAATGCAGCGCGACCAGCGCGCCGATGCCGGCATAGCCCAGCACCAGCCGCGGGTTCAAGCCGGACAGGCCGCGCCATACCCGCGGCAGCAGTGCCAGCATCGCCACCACCAGCAACATCCGCCACCACACCAGCGGCAGTGCCGGCAGGGTGATCAGCTTGCCGAGGATGGCAGTGATGCCCCACAGCAGGACGCAGAAATGGATCTGCAGGAGGGCTTTGCGGGTGTCGTTGGTAGGCATCGGCGTATTGTCGCCGATGCAGGTGACAAGCGCCGCGTCGCCGCCTTCAGTTTTTATCGACCAGCTGCTGCAGCTCGCGCGCGGCAGCCGGGTTGCGATGCTTGGCCGCGCTGATGAAGTAGAGGAAAACCTCACGCGGCGCGGCGGCGGGCAGGGGCGCGGCCAGATGCGGCAGATCCGGGTTGTCTTCGCCCTTGCGCCAGCGTTGGATGCGCGCGGCCCACTGCTGCAGTTCGGTAGCCGGATAACCGGTGGCGTGCTGGTCGCGGCTGCCCATCAGCCGCGCATAGACAAAGTCGCCGGACAGGTCGGCGGCGTTCGGGTAGTCACTGGCATCGGTATAGACCAGGGCGATACCTTGCTGGCGGATCAATGCGACCAGTTCCGCATCGAAACACGCGGGGTCGCGCACCTCCACGGCATGCCGCTGGCGGCGACCGTTGACCTGCGCTGGCAGCAGTTGCAGGAAGGCCGCCAGATCGTCGCGGTCCAGGCGTCGCCCGGCTTCGAACTGCCACACCAGTGGGCCGAGGCGATCACCCAGGTGGCTGATGCCACCGATGAAGTCCTCGATCTGCCCGCCGGTGACGGCCAGCTTGCGCGCGGTGACAATCCGCTTCGGCGCCTTGGCCGAAAACACGAAACCCTCCGGCGTGGCATCGCGCCAACCGGTGTAGATGTGCGGCTTCTGCGCGCCGTAATACGTGCCGTTGATTTCAATGCTGGTCAGCTGCTGGCTGGCGTATTCCAGCTCACGGCGCTGCACCAGCCCGACCGGATAGAAGGTGCCGCCGCGCCACGGCACATAGGTCCAGCCACCGATGCCGATGTGGACGCCGGGTGTGTGCGGCGCGTTCGCAAACAGATCGTTCAACGCAAAGTCCCGATGGGGTAGGAACGGCGTAAGCCGCGAAGCTGACAATGTACCCGCACAAGGTAGTGCCGAGCCATGCTCGGCAAGGGGCTTTGCCAGCCAAGCCATCGGCCCTGATGCGCTGCGTGTAACGCCCCTGCCGAGCATGGCTCGGCACTACGCCCCCTCCCTTGCGCAGCAGGGGAGGGTTGGGGAGGGGTTGGCTTTGGGCCTTTTGCTTGTTGCTGGCTTCGCGGCTTACGCGGCTCCTGCGGGATTGCTTGGAAAGCCCTTGCCGAGCATGGCTCGGCACTACGCTCCCTCCCTTGCGCAGCAGGGGAGGGTTGGGGAG
>NZ_DLJW01000066.1:0-5158 GCF_002477705.1 Stenotrophomonas sp. UBA7606
ACCCGCATGGACAAGTTCACCCGCCAGATCCTGGAACAGACCGGCCTGCTGGGCATGGTCGGCAAGGCCGAACGTGGCCCGGCCGCGATCGAGGCCATCCGTGACAACAAGTCGGCCTACCTGATGGCCGTCGGTGGCTCGGCCTACCTGGTGTCCAAGGCGATCAAGGCCTCCAAGGTGGTCGGTTTCGCCGACCTGGGCATGGAAGCGATCTACGAGTTCACCGTGCAGGACATGCCGGTGACCGTGGCGGTGGACTCCACCGGTGAGTCGGTGCACAAGACCGGTCCGCGTGAATGGCAGGCCCGCATCGGCAAGATTCCGGTGATCGTGGAGTAAGTGCCGCCGCGCCTGTTCCCGCAGACAGGGGTGGCAAGGAAACAGCCCGGGCGTATGCTCGGGCTGTTTTCATTTCCGGAGACCGGCATGCGTACAGGGAAGTGGTGTGGGGCGGTGGCCTTGTCGGTGTTGCTGGCCGGCTGTGGAAATGGTGCCTGGCGTGATGCCCCCAGGAATGACCCGGCCGCCTGCGTGAACTATTGCCAGGGCCGCTATCAGGCCTGTACTGCCAACCCGCGCAGCTATGGTGATTGTGGCGAGGCCAGTCGCAACAATCAGTGCGACAAGATCACCAACCCGGAGTTGCGCGGTGCCTGCCAGACCTCGCAGGCGTTCTGCCAGAACCGTTCTGCGGCAGCGGTGTGCGGCGAACGTCTGAACAGCTGCATGGCCAGCTGCAACTGACAAACAACAGTTGCTGAGGGGGAACGCTGTAGGCCTTTGGTTGGGCGGCGGGGCCGCCTTCACGGTGCTAGAATTGATAACCATTCTTATCAACTCTTCATAGGCGCCCATTCAGTGACGTTGTCAGATTTGCCGCTGCATGCATCCGCGAAGGTGGAAAACGTACAGGACCTGCATGCCAACGACGCCATTGCGCGGCGCTTGCGTGAGCTGGGGTTCGTCAACGGGGAGGAAGTGCGGCTGGTCGCGCGCGGACCGGTGGGCGGTGAACCGCTGCTGTTCCAGGTGGGTTTCACCCGTTTCGCGCTGCGCCGCAGTGAGGCTGCCCGCGTGCTGGTGAGCTCGACCGGAGGTGTGGCGTGAACGAGGTAGTTGCACGGCTGGCCCTGGTCGGCAATCCGAACAGTGGCAAGACCGCGTTGTTCAATCAGTTGACCGGCAGCCGCCAGAAGGTGGCCAACTACACCGGCGTCACCGTCGAGCGCAAGGAAGGCCGCATGCGCGGGCCATCCGGGCGTGAATATGCGGTGCTGGATCTGCCAGGCGCCTACAGCCTGCACCCGGCCAGCCTGGACGAAGCCATCACCCGCGACCTGTGCCGCGGGTTCTACCCGGGTGAAGCCGCGCCGGACGCGCTGGTGTGCGTGATCGACGCCACCAACCTGCGCCTGCACCTGCGCTTCGCGCTGGAAGTGCGTGAGTTGGGCAAGCCGATGATCGTGGCGCTGAACATGGTTGACGCTGCCCGCAAGCGCGGCATCGAGATCGACTTGCCCGCGCTGGAAAAAGCCCTGGGCGTGCCGGTGGTCGAGACCGTGGCGGTGCAGCGCAATGGTGCGCGGGCGCTGGTGGAGCGCATCGATGCGCTGGTGCCGGCGTTGGCCAGCCTGCCGGTGCATGCGGCCGAAGCCGGTGCCGATTACCACGCCCAGGTGCGTGAGATCCTGGCCAGCGCGGTCAGCATGCCGGCCCGTACCGGCCGCATCGATGATGCGCTGGACCGCTGGCTGCTGCATCCGGTGTTTGGCCTGTTGAGCCTGGCCGTGGTGATGTTCCTGATCTTCCAGGCGGTGTACGCCTGGGCCACGCCGATGATGGATGGTATCGAGGCCGCATTTGCCTGGCTGGGTGAGGCAGCGGCGACGCATCTGCCTGAAGGGCCGCTCAGCAGCCTGCTCACCGATGGCATCATTGCCGGCGTGGGTGGAGTGGTGGTGTTCCTGCCGCAGATCCTGATCCTGTTCGCCTTCATCCTGGCGCTGGAAGAATCCGGCTACCTGCCGCGTGCGGCCTTCCTGCTCGACCGGATGATGGCCGCGGCAGGTTTGTCCGGGCGCTCGTTCATCCCGCTGTTGTCCAGCTTTGCCTGCGCGGTGCCGGGCATCATGTCCACGCGCTCCATCCAGGACCCGCGCGACCGCCTGGCCACCATCCTGGTGGCCCCCCTGATGACCTGCTCGGCACGCCTGCCGGTGTATGCGCTGCTGATTGGTGCGTTCATTCCCGCCAAGACCGTGTGGGGCGTGTTCAACCAGCAGGGGCTGGTGCTGTTTGGCCTGTATGTGGCCGGCATTGCCAGCGCGTTGATCATGTCGTGGACGATGAAGAAGTTCCGTCGTGACAAGGGCGAGCATCCGCTGATGCTGGAGCTGCCCTCCTACCGCCTGCCCAACCCGCGCGACCTGCTGGTGGGCCTATGGGAGCGTGCGGTGATCTTCCTCAAGCGCGTAGGCGGCATCATCCTGGCGCTGACCATCCTGCTGTGGTTCCTGCTGTCGTTCCCGGGCGCGCCTGAGAACGCGACGCTGCCGGCCATCGATTACAGCTACGCCGGCCAGATCGGCCATGCGATGGCGGTGATCTTCGCGCCACTGGGTTTCAACTGGCAGATCTGCATTGCGTTGATCCCGGGCATGGGCGCACGCGAGGTGGCGGTGTCTTCATTGGCCACGATCTATGCCTTGTCGGCGGCCGATGATGACGCGGCCATCCAGGCGCTGACGCCGGTGATCAGTGATGGTTGGACGCTGGCTACCGGTCTGTCGCTGATGGTGTGGTTCATCTACGCGCCGATGTGCATTTCCACCTTGGCTACCATCAAGCGCGAGACCAACTCGTGGAAGCAGATGGCGTTTGCCACGGTCTACCTGTTTGCCGCGGCCTATCTGGCGGCGCTGGTGACCTACCAGGTGGCCAAGGCACTGGGGGCGGGCTGATGGACAAGGGCCTGCTGCTGCAATACCTGATCATCGGCCTGGCGGTGCTGGTCAGCGCGTGGGTGGTATTGAAGAAGCAGTTCCCCGGCGTGGTGCGCAAGCTGCGCGGGTCGCTTGCGCTGTGGCTGGTCAAGCCGCAGCGTTCACCGCGGCTGCAGGCCTGGGGGCGGCGGCTGGCGCCGCCTGCGGCCAGCAATGCGGGTGCCTGCGGCGGCTGCAACAGCTGCGGGCCCAGCGAACCCAAGCAACATTGAGTGCAGCGCGGCGCCGGGGAAACCCGGCGTTGCCGCATTCAGATGCTTGTGTGTTGGCCTGCGGAAACGGTAGCTTGGCTGCATGAACAACACTCCGACCCGTTTGCTGATCCATGGCGCCTCCGGCCGCATGGGTCAGGCCCTGCTGCGACTGGCAGCCGAAGATTCGTCCCTGCAGGTGGTGGCCGCCGTGGTGCGCAAGCCGCCAGTCCAGCGCGTGGTGGATGGCATTCCGCATTTCGCCACCAGTGAGCTGTCCGGCGTGCCGGCGTTCGATGTCGCCATTGATTTCAGTCTGCCGGAGGGGTTTGACCCCATCCTGGCCTTGTGTGTGGAGCGGGGTGTCGGCCTGGTGTCCGGCACCACCGGCATCAGCGAGGGGCAGCAGGCGGCGCTGGATGCGGCTGCGGCGCGCATTCCGCTGGTATGGGCCACCAATTTCAGCCTCGGCGTTGCCGTGCTGGCCGAGCTGGTCGAGCGCGCGGCAGCGACGTTGCCGGGTTGGGATTGCGACATCGTCGAATCCCACCACGTGCACAAGAAGGACGCACCTTCCGGTACCGCACTGACCTTGGGCGAATCTGCCAGCCAGGGCGGGGCAGCGCCACGCTATGCCAGCCTGCGTGCCGGCGACATCATTGGCGAGCATTTCGTTCAGTTCACCGGCCTGGGTGAGCGGGTGGAACTGGTCCACCGGGCCACCAACCGCGACATTTTCGCGCGTGGTGCGTTGCACGCGGCACAACGCCTGCTCGGGCGTGAACACGGGCGGTACCGGGTGCGGGACCTGATTGGCTGAGCATTGCCGTCGGCAGCCGCTGAACAGGCGGCTTTACCGGGCAGAACCGGTTTTCCGTACGGTCGGAAACCATCGGGCGGGACTGTACGCGACGCTGGCGCTGGTGGCCCCGTTGCCTTTACAATTCCCGCTCGCCGAAACACGTCAGCCGGACCGGTTCCCAGACCGCCGTCCGCGCTTTTTTGCAACCGGTTTTTGACCGCGGACGCAGGCGTGGCTTCGGAGTCCCCCGGTAGCCAAAGTGAGATTCCCGTGACCCAAGCCGCAATTCTCGTGCTCGAAGACGGCACCGTATTCGAGGGCGAATCCGTAGGCGCGCCCGGCCTATCCGTGGGTGAGGTGGTGTTCAACACCGCCATGACCGGTTACCAGGAAATGCTGACCGATCCGTCCTACGCCCGGCAGATGATCACCCTGACGTACCCGCATATCGGCAACACCGGTATGAATGACCAGGACGATGAAGCCAGCAAGGTCTGGGCATCGGGCCTGATCGTGCGCGACGTGCCGCGCCGCCCCAGCAGCTGGCGCAGCCAGTTGTCGCTGCAGGATTGGTTGATCCAGCGCGGCGTGGTGGCCATTGCCGGCATCGATACCCGCAAGCTGACCCGCATCCTGCGTGAGCGCGGCGCCCAGAACGGTGCGCTGATGGCTGGCGACGGCATCGATGTGGAGAAGGCGCTGGAAGCTGCGCGCAAGTTCCCCGGCCTGAAGGGCATGGATCTGGCCAAGGTGGTCAGCACCGACAAGACCTATGGTTGGGCCGACGGCCAGCTGGACCTGGACCGCAACGAGTTCGTGCGCGCAGAACCGAAGTTCAAGGTTGTGGCCTATGACTTCGGCGTCAAGACCAACATCCTGCGCATGCTGGCCGAGCGCGGCTGCGAACTGACCGTGGTGCCGGCACAGACCCCGGCGGCCGAGGTACTGGCGCTGAATCCGGACGGCGTGTTCCTGTCCAACGGCCCGGGCGACCCGGAACCCTGCGATTACGCCATCAGCGCGATCAAGACCTTCGTCGAGAAGAAGATCCCGACCTTCGGCATCTGCCTGGGCCACCAGTTGCTGGGCCTGGCATCGGGCGCCAAGACCATGAAGATGGGTCACGGCCACCATGGCGCCAACCACCCGGTGCAGGACATCGA
>NZ_DLJW01000071.1:0-310 GCF_002477705.1 Stenotrophomonas sp. UBA7606
GGAGGGTTGGGGAGGGGTACTTTGGGCTCTGGCTTTTAGCTCTCGCTCTCCGCCCACCGAACAGCGCCGGAGAGGTAATCCCGCAGCAGCAAGTAACCCCCCAAAAAGCCCCACCACATCAGCCCCAACACCCAAATCACCTGAAACGCGATTCAGCTTCAGGAACATTCCGGTTTCCGCCTTGCAGCCTGCATCGGGCATCATTGGGGCATCACATTGACGGGGAACCGACCATGAAGCGATCCAAGGCCACCGCACTGGTGCTGATGAGCGCCGTGCCGCTGCTGCTGACCGCCTGCCAGAAGGAAGA
>NZ_DLJW01000071.1:413-33892 GCF_002477705.1 Stenotrophomonas sp. UBA7606
GGGCTGTACACCTCGGTGGAAGCCTGCTCCGAGGCCACCGGCAATCCGTCCAGCTGCCGCGAGGCGTTTGCCGCTGCCCAGCAGCAGTCTGCCGATGCCGCACCCAAGTACGCCAGCAAGGAAGAGTGCGCCAAGGAGTACCCGGCCGAGCAGTGCGTGCAGCAGCACACCAGCGCTGGCACCTCGTTCATCGGGCCGATGATGATGGGCTTCTTCATGTCGCAGATGCTCAACGGCAGC
The DNA here is from genome assembly GCF_002477705.1 of Stenotrophomonas sp. UBA7606. Taxonomy (NCBI): domain Bacteria; kingdom Pseudomonadati; phylum Pseudomonadota; class Gammaproteobacteria; order Lysobacterales; family Lysobacteraceae; genus Stenotrophomonas; species Stenotrophomonas sp. UBA7606. The sequence goes on from NZ_DLJW01000071.1 coordinate 654, forward strand.
CGTGGCGCGGTGGCCGCACCGCCAGCCGCGCAGCCGGCGTTCAAGGACAAGGCCAACGGTTGGGCCAAGCCTGCACCGGGCGGCAGCGGTGGCCTGAACACGGCCAGCGGCATTGGTGCCGGCAAGGCCGGCCTGGCGCAGGTCAGCGCCGAGCCCAACCGTGCCGTCACCGCCAGCCGTGGCGGTTTTGGCGCCCGTAGCGGCGGCCGCAGCAGCGTCGGCGGTTGATGCAGTGAAGCGCGTTGCGATTGCCGAGCGTGGCAACTGGCGGGACCGTGCTGCCGAAGCCGGTTTCCGCTTCCACACCATCGACGGTGCGCCTTACTGGGATGAAAGCGCGTATTACGCCTTCACCCTGCGCCAGATCGAAAACGATATCGAGGACCCCAGCGCCGAGCTGCATGCCATGGCGCTGGATCTGGTGGGCGAAGTGGTGGGCAGCGAGGCGCTGATGGCGCAGCTGGCCATCCCCGAGGCGTTCCGCGACTGGATCGCCGAAAGCTGGCGTCGCCGCGACCCGCATCTCTACGGCCGCCTGGATTTTGCCTATGACGGCAACGGCCCGGCCAAGCTGTACGAGCTGAACTACGACACGCCCACCTCGCTGTACGAGGCCTCGTTCTTCCAGTGGCAATGGCTGGAGGATCAGCGCAACCGTGGCGCCTTGCCGCAACAGGCCGATCAGTTCAACTCCCTCCACGAAACCCTGGTGGAGCGTTTTGCCGAACTGGCCTCGCGCCTGCCGCCGCCGCTGTATTTCAGTGCGGTGGGCGAGTCCGAGGAAGACCAGGGCACGGTCGCCTACCTGCGCGATTGTGCGGCGCAGGCCGGGCTGCGCGGGGCGGCCATCGCCATCGAGGATATTGGCCTGTCCGAAGACGGCCGTTTCACTGATCTGGACGATGTGGTGATTGGCAGCCTGTTCAAGCTGTACCCGCTGGAAGACCTGATGCGCGAGGAATTCGGCGCGGCCTTGCCGCGTTCGGGCGTGCAGCTGCTGGAACCGGCGTGGAAGGCGGTGTTGAGCAACAAGGGCATCCTGCCGCTGTTGTGGCAGCGCCATCGTGGCCACCCGAACCTGCTCGAATCGTATTTCGATGACGGCAGCGCGCTGCCGGCCGGCTGGGTGCGCAAGCCGCTGCATTCGCGCGAAGGTGCCAACGTGGCCATGCATATGGACGATGGCAGCTGGCAGGAAAGCGAAGGGCCGTACAGCGGGCCCAGCATCCGCCAGGCGTTTCATGCCTTGCCGGTATTCGAGGGCAACTACCCGTTGGTGGGCAGTTGGGTGGTGGGTGACCGCGCTTGTGGTGTGGGCATCCGCGAGGACAACAGCCGCATCACCCGTGACAGTGCGCGCTTCCTGCCGCACGCCATCATCGACGATGCGCCGCAGGGCACGACGCGTATCTATCTTTGAATGCTTTGTGTGGGAGCGGCGTAAGCGGCGAGCCCCAGTAACTGTAGAGCCGAGCCATGCTCGGCTGAGGCTTTACCGGTAAGGCCCCTGCCGAGCATGGCTCGGCACTACATGGGCGTTGTCGGTGAGGCCCTTGCCGAGCAGGGGGCGGCATTAAGGGTTTGGGTCTTTTGTGGGAGCGGCGTGAGCCGCGAAGCAAACGCAAGATCGCCAGCGGCAAAGCAAACCTCTCTCCAGCCTGCCCGTTCGCTACGCGGAAGATTGGAGCACCGGTGTAGAGCCGAGCCATGCTCGGCTGAGGCTTGACCGGTAAGGCCCCTGCCGAGCATGGCTCGGCACTACAGAGTTTGGTTTTTTGCGGGCTGGGTGAGCCGCGAAACCGAGGCAGAGGGTTGTTTACAGCAGGCCATCGCGTTTCACCGCCAGGTAGCGTTCGACCAGCGCCGCCGGCAACTCCTCGGCGGTGACGTCCAGCACCATCACCCGGTGGCTGCGCAGGGCATCGTGGGCATCGCTGCGTTGCTGCAGGTAGCGGGCGATGGCGCCGGCCTGCAATGCATCGGGCAGGGTTTCCACGTCGCGTGCAAGGGTGTCGTCCAGCTCGCGTTCGCGCAGGCTGGCCACGCAGACAAGATGCCGCTTCTGCAGCAGGCGTACCGCCGCCAACAGATCCTCGATGTCTTCATCACGGACATTGGTGATCAGCATCACCAGGCTGCGGCGGGATTGCCGCAGCGACAGTTCGGTGGCCGCGGCCAGGTAGTCGGTGGCCACCGGCCGTGCCTGCAGGTCATAACTGGCGCGCAGCAGGCTGTCGATCGCGCCCAGCCCACGCTTGGGTGCAACCCAGCGATTGTCGCTGCCGTTGGCAAGCAGGCCCACGCCATCGCCTTGGCGCAGCGCCAGGTACGACACCACCAGTGCGGCGTTCAGGACATGGTCGAAATGCGACAGACCGTCCTCGATCGCCATCATGCGGCGGCCGGTGTCGATCATCATCACCAACTGCTGGTTCTTTTCGTCCTGGTACTCGCGCGAGATCAGCTTGCGTGCGCGCGAAGTGGCCTTCCAGTCGATCTGGCGCAGGCTGTCACCAACGCGGTATTCGCGCATCTGATGGAAGTCGGTGCCTTCACCACGGCGGCGCTTGAGGTGGGCGCCGACCAGGCGCGAGGCCATTTCCGCGCTGAGCAGGGCCAAGCGCGTCAGCGGGACGAAGTTGGGGTACACGCGCACTGTCTGCGGCGTTGCGGTCAGGCGTTGCTGGTGCCACAGCTGCAGGGGCGAGTGCAGCCGCAGGTGCACGCCTTCAAACACGAAGGTGCCGCGGTTGGTCGGGGTGAAGCGGTAGCTGAAGCGGGTCTCGCTGGTGCCGCGCAGGCGCAGGCGGCGTGGCAGCCCTTCTGCCTGCCAGCCATCGGGCAGCAGGTCGAATACATCCACGCGCTGGCGCCCAAAGGCATCCAGCTGCAGCCAGGTTTCGCGCTCGACGCCAAGCGCGAGCGAATCGGGGAGTTCGCGCTGCACCAACGGGGTGGGGCGGCGGACCAGCAGTAGCATGTCCAGCAGCGCCACTGCGCCGATCACTGCGCCGGTGACGGCCCATGGCAGCTGCGGCAGGTAGTGCAACGCCACCGGGATGCCGAGCAGGCCCCACAGCACCAGCAGGACGATCAGTAGGGGAGCGGGTCTCACGCGGCGGCCCTGGGGTTCGGATGGGGTGGGGCGGTGGGGGTAGTGGAAGCAGGAGCAGGAGCAGGAGCACCCCTCCCCAGCCCTCCCCTGCGTGCTTCGCACGCAAGGGAGGGGGCAGGAGCAGAAGCAGAAGCATCCCTTTCCAGCCCTCTCCCGCGTGCTTCGCATGCAAGGGAGGGGGCAGGAGCAGGGGCTCCGTTGTGGATGCTTGGGCCTGCCGCCTTGTTCACTTGCGCGGAGCCTCCACCTTGGCGAGCAGGGCGGTCAGGGCGTCGTCGGCGGATTGGCCTTCAATCTGCATCTCCGGCGCCAACGCGATGCGGTGGCGCAGCGCCGGCTTTGCGATCTCACGCACGTCATCGGGGGTTACGAAATCGCGGCCGGACAGTACTGCCTGCGCGCGTGCCGCACGCACCAGCGCGATGCTGCCGCGCGGGCCAGCGCCCAGCGCGATGCCCGGCCACTTGCGGGTGGCGGCAACAATGCGCACCGCGTAGTCGATCACCTGCGGATCAACGGTGATTGCCGCCACCGCCTTCTGCAGCTCGACCACGTCGGCACCACTGAGCACGCGCGGAACCTGGCTGAGATTGAAGTCGCTGGCGGTGCGGCCGGTGGTGATGGCCTGCACCATCTGCTTCTCGTCCTCCAGCTGCGGGTAGTCGATCAACACCTTCAGCAGGAAGCGGTCGAGCTGGGCTTCGGGCAGCGGGTAGGTGCCTTCCTGTTCCACCGGGTTCTGCGTGGCCAGGGTCAGGAACGGCGGGGTCAGCGCGAAGCCCTTCCCCTCGATGGTGACCTGGCCTTCCTGCATTACTTCCAGCAGCGCGGACTGGGTCTTGGCAGGTGCCCGGTTGATCTCGTCGGCCAGCAGCAGATTGGTGAACACCGGGCCGCGGCGGATCTTGAAGCTCTCGGTCTTGGGGTCATAGACCGCGTGGCCGCTGACGTCGCTGGGCATCAGATCCGGGGTGAACTGCACGCGCGCATAGTCCAGCTCCAGCGCCTGTGCCAGCGCACGCACCAGCAGGGTCTTGCCCAGGCCCGGCACACCCTCGATCAGCACGTGGCCACCGGCCAGCAAGGCGATCAGGATCTGGTCGAGTACATCGGTCTGGCCGATGAAGGCCTGGCCAACGGCATCGCGGATGCGTTCCACGCGTTCGATCAGCGCCGTATTGCCGGGGCCTGCGGCAGGCACGGGCGCGGCAGCGGGGGCCAGCGCGGTAGCGGGCAGGTCGGGTGGGGTTGGCAGGTCGGTCATAGCAGGTTTCTCATCTGGATGAGGAGACGGATGCGCTCACGCAGGGCGGTGTCATCGCGCGAAGGTGGAACCTGCAGCGCGGTTTTCACCCGCGCCACGGGCCATTGCAGGTGGTCGGCGATGGCCTGGGCCTGGCTGTCGCCACTGAGTGCGGCGGCTATCGGTGCACGCAGCCGCAGGCGCTTGAGGAAGGTCTGGCGCACCGCGTCGTACAGCAGCGGTGCCTTGCCATGGCGGTGCAGGTGCTCGCCGCTGGCGCGCACGTGTTCCAGCAGCGAGCGGCGGTCGCCGCGCGGGGAGGGCAGTTCCGCCCCGAAACGCTGGCAGCGCATCCACAGCCAGCCCAGCAGGGCCAGCAACAGCGGCACCCAGATCGGCCAGCCGCGCTTGTAAATGGTCTTCCACAGCGACGGCATCTCCATCGCGTAGATGAGGTAGGTGGTGCCCTTGCCGTAGTTGGGCGCCAGCAGCAGGCGGGTGAGGTCACGGTGCGGTACGTCGCGCAGGCCGGTGTCGTACTCGCTCTTGCCGTTGAGCAGGAAATCCATCTGCGCCAGCACGTCTACCCGCCCCAGCCCGTAGCGCAGCCGGGCCCAGACCAGCGTGTCATCCTGCGCATCGCCCCAGCGGCGTTCGGCGCGGGTGCTGCCATCAAGGCGGAAGCGATTGCCCTGGCAGAACTCCTGGTGTGGTTCCTGGCCGGGCACGTTCCAGTGCTGGCAACGGGCATCGACAGCGCTGGGCACTACCCCCAACCGGGGCAGCAGGCCGGTGTCCTCGCTGTCGGTGTCCTCATCCGCTGCGGGTGCGCGGAGCAGCAGGTGGCCGCCAAACTCCACCCAGTCCAACAGTCCCTCGACCTGTGCCGGGCTGAGCTTGCGCGGGTCATCCAGCATCAATACGGTGTCGCCCGGCTGCAGGCCAGTGGTGGCCAGGTTGAGCTGGCGCTGGGTTTCGGCCTTGTTGCCGTCGCGGCGCAGGGTTTCGCGCAGTGCGAACAGGTCGTTGTAGGTGGGCTCACCGTAGGCCGGCAAAGGCACCTGCCGGCTTACCCGCTCGTAGTTGTGCAGAAACCACACCAACACCACCGCCCCCAGCAGCAGCGCCAGCACGGCGATCAGCGCGTTGCGCGCGCGCGGGCTCATGCCGGCCACCCGAAATGCTGGTGCAGGGACGCGGCAAGCGCATCGAACTCGGCATCGCTGGGCAGGCGACCGGCATAGGCCGCGTACTGCCAGGTGCGCACCATCTGCCCGAACAGCTCCCGGTCCTGCTCACGCGGCATGCGCCGCGACGCCCGCAGGCATTGTGCTTCGGTGGCACCGGGCGGCAGCAGTACATCGGCGCGTTGCACCAGCACCTCGACCGAGGCGCGGTACAACAGCGCCAGTGCATGCCGGGGCTTGCCCTCACGCCACAGGCGGCGGGCACTGCCCAGGATATCCGGTGGCAGCACCTCGGGCAGCTGCAGCACCTCCTGGGTCACCGGGGACTCTTCGCTGCGCTGGCGCTTGCCGGTGCCGCGCAGCCAGGGCAGCCACCAGCGGGCGGTCAGCAGCAGTGCCAGCACCACGATGCCCAGCACGATCCACAGGATGCTTTCGCTGATCAACGCCAGCAGCTTGCCGATGGCCTCCAGCGGCAGCTGCGGCAGGTCGGGTGCGTTCTTGTCCTGCTCCTCCTCCGCCTTTTTCTGCCATTGGGTGACGGTGCGCTGGGCACCCAGCTGCGGATCTTCGTAGGCGCGTGCGGCGGCCTGGCGGAAACCGGCGGTGTCGGCATCGCTGGGCCCGAACACGGCCTGCGGGCTGTCGGCCACCGGTGGTGCGGTCTTGTGGTTGGCATGCGCGGTGGCGGTGCCGTCGGCTTGTTGTGCCTGCACCGGCAGCGCCATCGGTGCCAGCAAGGCCATCACCAGCGCCAGCGTCGGCGCCAGCTTGGCCAAGCGTTCACGCAGGCGGCGGAAGGCGATTTCCACGTCCCAGGCTTCCAGCTGGGTGCGGCGGTTGAGGTACAGGCCAAAACCGGCGCCGCTGTAGAACGGGCCGATCACGCTCATTGCAACCAGCGACAGCAGGTTGAAGCCCACCCAGGCCCAGGCCGGTGTTTCATCGCCGATCAGCGACCAGGCTGCGCGCAGGGATTCGGACAGCAGGTCCAGCGGCACGAACATGAAGATCAGCGAGACGCCGGCCAATTGCAGCATCAGTTCAAAGTGGAAGCAGACCCAGGTGAGCATCGCCGCATGGCCATAGCTGGCATTGCCCAGGGCACCGCGCCGCGCCCGCCGCAGGGCAGGGTCGCCACCTTCCAGCAGGTCCACCGGCATCAGCAGCGAGCGCGCCGGGCTGAGCCGGCGCCAGGTCAGGTAGGCAAGCAATCCACGCCAGCCCCACCGCAGCTGGGCACGCAGGGTATCGGCGGTGCCGGGCTCGGCACCAAAGGCCCCGCGCGAGATCACATACAGCGGAATGCGTTCCAACGCCGGCTTCAACCACCACATCAGCATGGCCGGCAGCAGGAAGTTGTCCAGCCACCAGCCACCGAGATTGAGCAGCGCGAACAGCGGCAACGCCACCAGCAGCCAGGGCTTCCAGATGGCGCGCGCGTGGCGGCGGACCAGCGCGGTCCCCAGCTCCATGGCTTCCCATTGCGAGCGCGCGCGCAGCACCACATCCAGTTGGTCAATGCGCATGGCCGCCCCCGCGCCCACCGCGCCACAGCCAGCCCAGCACCAGCAGCCACAACACCGCCGACACCGTCAGCTTGCCCCACATCGGCACCCAGGCAATCGACGACCAGAACGCCTCGATGAAGGCCGCCACCAACAGCATGAAGGCCACGCCCAGGCACAGCCTTGCCCCTATCCGGCCGCCTTCCACCAGCGCGTCGACGCGCCGCATGCGGCCCGGTGCCAGCAGGCGCAGGCCCAACTGCAGCCCGGCACCGCCGGCAATGACGATGGCGGTCAGCTCGAAGGGCGCATGGCCAACCACGAAACGCCAGAACGGTTCGCCATAGCCGGCCTGTTGCAGGTGGCCAGCCACCGCACCGATGGTGATGCCGTTGAACACCAGCACCAGGATGGTGCCGATGCCGGCCACCAGGCCGCTGGCAAAGGTGCGCAGGCCGATGCTGATGTTGTTCATGATGTAGTGGCCGAACATCGCCCAGTCGGTGCCGCTGTCGCGGCCCAGGCTGTCGGCGTTGGGGTCGTACATCTTTTCCATCTGTGTGATCTGCGAAGGCTCCAGCAGCAGGTGCACCAGTTCGGGCTTGTACTGCAGCAGCACGAAAATACCGACCAACGGCAGCACGAACAGGGCGCAGGCCGCCCACATCGACGCGGCCTGGCTGCGCACCGCCAGCGGGAAATCGGCAAACAGGAATTCCACCGCGCGCTGCCAGCGTGGCGTGGGCGTGCGATAGAGCAGGTTGTGGCCGCGTTGCATCAGCTGTTGCAGGTGCTCTACCAGCTGCGGGCTGTAGCCGCGGTGCTGGGCCAATGCCAGCTGCTGGCACAGCCGCCGGTAGCGCTGTGGGATGGTTTCATCGCCCGGCAGGTCGGCCGATGGGGTGGTCTTCCTGCTGCGTTGCTCACCGCGTTGCTGCAGCCAGTTCTCGAACTGCTGCCACTCCTGCTGGTAACGGGTAACGAACTGTTCCTGTCTCATCGCCGCCCCAGCAGCCAGTTGGCCATCGCATACAGGCGCAGCACGCCGGTCTGGCCGCGGTCCTGGCTGAGCCCGCTGGCGATGTCGGCCAGCTCCTGCTGGCGCGCCGACGACAGTGCGGGCGCGCGCTCGGCAAAGGCGATCAGCGCGATCTGCTCGTTGGGCTGCAGGGCCAGCGGGGGTGCCAGTACGGTATCGATGCGCGCCGGCGCGGTGGCCGCGCGCGGCGGGGTATGGACCACCAGCGAGCCGGCCACCAGATCCCCCAGACGGCGCCCATGCGCATCGCACAGGCAGCTGACCAGCCCCACCGCATAGCCGAACGGCAGCATGTCCACGGTGCGCAGCAGGTTGCGGACGATGGCCTGCAGCCAGCCCAGCGGCGCGCCGTCACGGGCGACCACGCGCAGCCCCAGCGCACGTTTGCCCAGGGTGCGGCCCCAACAGACCTCCAGTACGATGGGGTAGGCCCAGAACATCAGGAACATCAGCCCCAGATACAGCCCCTTGCCCAGGCCACCCAAGGGGATCAGCAAGGGGCTCATCAGGGCCAGCGCGCCGAAACGGATGATCAGGTCGATCAGCCAGGCCAGCGCACGCGGCACGGGCCCGGCGGCCGGCAGCTGCAGCGGCACGCCTTCGGGGGTGATGACCTCGCGGTAGGTATCCAGCATCGGCCGCGCTGCCGTCATTGCGGGCATTCCGGATAGGCGCGGTGGCGTTGGGGGGCCCGGTTTCCCGTCCGGGCGGCAGCCTGGGGCATGCGTGTCTCTGTCACATCCTTAGTCAGAGTGCTGACTGTAACGGGGGGCAGGGTGAAAACCCAGCGTGCTCGGTGCTGGGGGGCGATCCCCATGCAACCTTGGACGGAATCGCCACTTGCCGGTCTTGCCCGTTGGATCAGCCCTGCATGGACCGGTACTGGTCCTTTACCCGGACGTAGTGATCGGCCGAATAGCGCAGGCCCTCGATGTCTTTTTCGGTGAGTTCGCGCATCAGCCGGGCCGGGTTGCCGGCCCACAGCTGGCCGCTCTTCACGCGCTTGCCGGGGCCTATGACCGCGCCGGCAGCGATGAAGGCATTGGCTTCGATCACCGCGCCATCGAGGATGCAGGCGCCCATGCCGATCAGGCAGTAATCACCGATGGTGCAGGCATGGATGATGCAGCCATGGCCCACGGTGACCCCTTCGCCGATGAGCGTGGGGAAGCCACCCTTGTTGTAGGGGCTGTCATGGCTGACATGGATGATGGTGCCGTCCTGCACATTGGTACGCGCACCGATGCGGACGTAATTCACATCGCCGCGGATCACCGTGCCCGGCCACACCGAGGCATCGTCACCGATGTGCACGTCACCGATGATGGTGCAGGCCTCGTCGATATAGACGCGCTCGCCGAGGGTGGGGGTTTTGTCCAGGAAGGGGCGGAGTGCGGGCATGCTGGAACTCGATGTTGGTGAGGCGTTGATGCGAATGATAGCGCGCGGCTTGATTGCAGCTTTGTGCAAGGCTTCAGGCGGCCGGGTAGTTGTCTGGAAACCAGATGCAGCGAAGATGCGCTGATGTAACTGATGTGGCGCGATCTATGTCGGGAGGGGTGCCAATGGCACCCCTCCCCAACCCTCCCCTCCGCCTTCGGCGCAAGGGAGAGGGCTGTTTGGTGTGGTCTTTCAGATGGCGGAGCGCCGCTTCTGCTCCCTCCCTTTTGCGAAGCAAAGGGGAGGGCTGGGGAGGGGTAGGCTTTCAAGGCTTCAACAGCGCCTCCCGAAAACTCACGCCACCTTGCCGCGGCGTGCCCGTTCCAGGTGCACCAGCAGCAGCGAGATTGCCGCGGGCGTCATGCCGGGTATGCGTTGTGCCTGGCCGATGCTTTGCGGGCGCACGCGTTCCAGCTTCTGCAGTGCCTCGGCCGACAAGCCGCGCACCGAGGCGAAGTCGAAGCCTTCGGCGATCGCGGTGTTTTCATGGCGCTGCTGGCGTTCGATCTCTTCGCGCTGACGGTCCAGGTAACCGGCGTACTTGACGCTGATCTCCACCTGCTCGGCCACGCGTGCGTCTTCCACGCCGGGGCCCAGCGACGGCACCTGCATCAACTTGGCGTAGTCCAGCTCGGGGCGCTTGATCAGGTCCAGCACATTGGTTTCGCGACTGACCGCCACGCCAGTGGTTTCGGCCACTTCGCGGCCCAGGGCATTGCCCGGCGTTGCCCAGATGCCACGCAAGCGTGCGCTCTCGCTGGCAACGGCGGCCTGCTTGGTCTCGAACGCGGTCCAGCGGCGGTCATCGACCAGGCCCAGCTCGCGGCCGGTCGGGGTCAGGCGGGCGTCGGCGTTGTCCTCGCGCAGCTGCAACCGGTACTCGGCGCGGCTGGTGAACATGCGGTACGGCTCGCTGGTGCCGTGGGTGATCAGGTCGTCGACCAGCACGCCGATATAGGCTTCGTCGCGGCGCGGGCACCAGCCGTCCTTGCCCTGCACGAACAGGGCGGCGTTGATGCCGGCCAGCAGGCCTTGTGCGCCGGCTTCTTCATAGCCGGTGGTGCCGTTGATCTGGCCGGCGAAGAACAGGCCGGCGACCTGGCGGGTCTCCAGCGTGTTCTTCAAACCACGCGGATCGAAGAAGTCGTACTCGATGGCATAGCCCGGGCGGGTGATATGTGCCTGCTCGAAACCACGGATGCTGCGTACCAGTTCCAGCTGCACGTCGAATGGCAGCGAGGTGGAGATGCCGTTGGGATAGATCTCGACCACGTCCAGGCCCTCAGGCTCGACGAAGATCTGGTGGCTGTTCTTCTCGGCAAAGCGCACCACCTTGTCCTCGATGGACGGGCAGTAACGCGGGCCGATGCCTTCGATCTGGCCGCTGTACAGCGGTGAACGATGCAGCGCGCCACGGATGATGTCGTGGGTGCGCTCGCTGGTATGGGTGATCCAGCAGCTCACCTGCTGTGGGTGCTCGCGGACATCGCCCAGGTAGGACATCACTGGCAACGGGTCATCGCCGGGCTGTTCGTCCATCACGCTGTAGTCCAGCGAACGGCCGTCGATGCGCGGCGGGGTGCCGGTCTTCAGGCGGTCGATGGCGAACGGGCGCTCGCGCAGGCGCGCGGCCAGGGTGGTGGCCGGCGGGTCGCCCATGCGGCCGGCGGTGTACTGGGTTTCGCCGATATGGATCTTGCCGGCCAGGAAGGTGCCGGCGGTCAGCACCACCGCTGGGGCGTGGAAGGTCAGGCCGGTCTGGGTGATGGCGCCGCGGATGGCGTCGCCGTCGATGATCAGATCATCCACCGCGGCCTGGAACACGGTCAGGTTGGGCTGGGACTCGACGATGCCGCGGATCGCCATGCGGTACAGGTTGCGGTCGGCCTGGCAGCGGGTGGCGCGCACCGCCGGGCCCTTGGAGGCATTGAGGGTGCGCCACTGGATGCCGGCACGGTCAGCGGCATGCGCCATGGCCCCGCCCAGGGCGTCGATTTCCTTGACCAGATGGCCCTTGCCGATGCCGCCAATAGCTGGGTTGCAGCTCATCGCGCCCACCGTTTCGACGTTGTGGGTCAGCAACAGAGTGCGGGCGCCGCCGCGCGCGGCAGCCAGGGCCGCCTCGGTACCGGCGTGGCCGGCGCCGATGACGATGACGTCGTAACGGTAGAAGGAGTCGCTCATGGGCGTGAGATTGATTCGGAAAAGTGTGAAGTCAGTCGCCGGGGTATTCCCCGGTGCAAACCAGCCGGCTTGCTGATTTTACCGCCAAAGCAAATTTGTTAGAGGTCAGGCCTAAAGTTGGCACGCAACCTGCAGTTAATACATTGCACCCAGCGTGGCATGCGACATAGGCGCAACAAGGTCGGAATTGGAACAGGGGCCGACCGAAGCGCACGTTGGGGTAGCAGGGGGCCGGTAGTCGGGGGACTACCGGCCTTGCAGTCAGGCAAGGCCCGCCTTGGCGGGAAAGCGTTAAAAGACAAAGCCCCGGCCTAGGCCGGGGCTTTGTCTTTATTAGGCGCCGATGCCCGACAGGGCCGGAACAGGGGGGATCCAGATTTCCTGGCGGACATCGACATTGAGCTGTCGGGTGTTGACCGGTTTGGGTCACTTAGCGACGCAACCGGTCACCCGTGAGGCCAAGCATTGCCTGCATCAAGGGCAAATGCAACCTTTTTATTTCTCCACATTCCTGACTACGTGACCGGGTCGACTTTGTGACGGCGGTCGGGCGGGGGCCGGGCGGGCCTGTGCGGCCGGCCGCGGCTGGGCCATCGGCCGGGGCTGCATGGCCGGACGTGATGGCATGGCCTGCGGGCGGGGCATGGCACGGGGTTGCTGCATCGCCTGCGGATTGGCGCGCTGCTGTGGGCGTTGCAGGCGGTCCAGGTCACGCCACGGCGACTTGCCACCGCCGCCATTGACCGGCGGACGCGGACGCGGCCCGTTGCCGTTGTGGTCGTTGTCGCCGCCCGGCCGCGGACCGTGCCCATTGCCGTTGCCCGGCGGACGCGGCCCATTGCCATTGTGGTCATGGCCGCCACCCGGGCGCGGGCCATGCCCGTTGCCATTACCTGGCGGGCGCTGACCATGGCCATGCTGCGGCGGACGCGGACGGTAAACCGGACGGTAGCCTGGGTAGCCATAGCTGCCGTAATAGCCACTGCCGTAGTAAGCGCCACCATAGTAGCCACCGTCATAACCGCCATACGGGTAGCCATAGGGATAGCTGTACTGCACCGAAGGCGAGCCATGGTAGTAACCACCCGCCCCACCATCGACGTAGTCATAGGTGGCGCAGCCGGACAGGCCAACCAGCAGCCCGGTGGCAATGATGAGTCGCTTGATCATGATGAGTCCCCCCCAGTGGGAATGGCATCCAGCTTCGGGCCAATGCATTGAATCGCCCCTTAATTGTTCCGGTCTACCTGAACTGCAGGCATGTGCGCAGATGAGATGGTCCCGGGGCAGGAGCCTAGGCTAACCTTTCACCATGAATGAACTCACCTTGCCCGGCTTTGCCGAGGTGCTGGCCGCCGCGGCGCGCATTGCCTCCCATGCCACGGTCACGCCGGTGCTGCGGTCGCGGGAGCTCGATGCCCTGGCCGGTGCCAGCCTGCATTTCAAGGCCGAGCACCTGCAGCGCAGTGGCGCGTTCAAGTTCCGTGGCGCCTGCAACGCGGTGTGGTCGCTGGATGCGATGCAGGCGCTGAATGGAGTGGTTACCCATTCTTCCGGCAACCACGGTGCGGCGCTGGCGTTGGCGGCGCGTTCGCGTGGCATCCCCTGCCACGTTGTGGTGCCCGAAGGTGCGGTGGCGGCAAAGCTGGCCAATATCGCCCGGCATGGCGCGCAGCTGTGGCGCTGCGCGCCCACCCAGGTGGCGCGTGAGGCCGAATGTGAACGCATACGCCAGCAGACCGGCGCCGAGCTGGTCCATCCCTATGCCGATGCGCGGGTGATCGCCGGCCAGGGCACGGCGACGATGGAACTGATCCGCCAGGCAGGGGCGACCCTGGACGTGTTGGTGGTGCCGGTGGGCGGCGGTGGCCTGGCCGGCGGCAGCCTGCTGGCGATGCAGGCATTGTTGCCCGATTGCGAACTGATCCTGGCCGAGCCGGCTGGTGCAGCCGATACGGCGCGCTCGCTGGCGGCGGACCGGCGGCAGGTCGATTTCGTGCCGGATACCGTGTGCGATGGCCTGCGCGGTGCCCTCGGTGCCCCCAATTTCGCCTTGCTGCGCTCGCATGCGCAGGTCATCACCGTGGACGATGCTGACACCGTGGCGGCAATGCGGCTGATCTGGCAGGTGATGAAGCAGACGGTGGAGCCGTCCTCGGCGATCACCCTGGCGGCGGTGCTTGCGCAGCCGCAGCGGTTTGCCGGGCGCACGGTCGGCTTGCTGTTGTCCGGTGGCAATGTCGATCTGGATGCACTGCCGTGGAGCCTGGCATGACGGCAACGCGTGGACGGGTTGGCCTGCTGGGTTGGGTGTGGCGGTTCAGCGTCCTGCTGCTGTTGTGGTTGCTGGGTGTGGCGGCCTGGATCATCTGGGTGGGCGACCGCGACCAGGCCGCACCGGCGGACGCGATCATCGTGCTCGGCGCGGCGGCGTATGACGCCAAGCCTTCACCGGTGTTCGAGGAGCGTATCCGCCATGGCCTGGACCTGTACCGGCAGGGCTATGCGCCCAAGCTGATCTTCACCGGTGGCTTTGGTGGCGCGCGTGCGCGCTTCTCCGAATCGCAGGTGGCGCGGCGCTATGCCCTGAAGCAGAAGATCCCCGCCGAGGCCATCCTGATCGAGACCAAGTCACGCACCACCCGCCAGAACCTGGTGGAAGCCAAGGTGCTGATGAAACAGAACGACCTGCACAAGGTGATCGTGGTCAGCGACCCGTTGCACATGGCGCGCGCGCTGCGCCTGTCACAGGAGCTGGGTATCGATGCGTTGGCCTCGTCCACGCCGAGCACGCGCTTCCGCAGCTTCCACACCAGTTGGCGTTTCCTGGTGCAGGAGGTCTACTTTTTCCACCGCGACCTGTTTGCCAAAGGCGCCTGAGTCGTTTGCGAGGGTTACATGGACCACACTGAAGTCAGCCCGCGGCGCCGTGCCATGGTGCTCATCCACGCGTACTACGAGGCGTTCAACCGTGGCGACTGGGTTGGCATGCTGGCCTGCCTGGACGAGGACGTGGTGCATGACCTCAACCAGGGTGCGCGCGAGCACGGCCGCGAGGCGTTTGCGGCCTTCCTGCAGCGCATGGAGGTCAGCTACCGCGAGCAGTTGCGCGAGGTGGTGGTCATGGCCGATGACAGTGGCAACCGTGCCGCCGCCGAGTATGTGGTGCACGGTGAGTACCACCATACCGACGAAGGCCTGCCGCCCGCCCGTGGACAGCGCTACGTGCTGCCGGGTGGGGCATTCTTCGATGTGCGCGACGGCTTGATCACGCGGGTGAGCAATTACTACAACCTGCAGGATTGGATCGCGCAGGTGGGCGGCTGAGCCGCCGCCGCCTGGCAGGGTAGTGGTGACGAGAGCGCTGTACGCCAGCAGCTTTGGTCTCTCCCTTCTGCGTGACAAAAGGAAGCCCTGCTTGCACGCCACCGGCGTGCTGCCTGAGCAGCGACCGAAGGCCATGCCTTCAGGTCGGGCGGGCCGGCGAGGGATGAAACCGGCGCGGTGCGCCGCCCTTGGCAGGTGCTGGCAGCTCAGGCCTTGGGTTTGCGCCGGATCGGGATCGACGCCAGCGGCACGCTGGCCACGTCGTGGCCATGCTCGCGGATCGGTGCGCCAGGCTCCGGCGCCCAGGCGTGGGCATAGATCACTTCCCAGCTGCTGGGCAGCTTGCCGTCGGTGCGGCGCAGCGGTTCGTAGGCCGCCTGCGCGGCCGCCAGGCGGCCGCGCCCGGTGAGGGTATGGCGGCGGTCGTGCATGGCGTTGGTGGCGCCGATGGCCTTGAGCTCGCGCATCAAGGCAGGCAGGTCGTCGTAGGTAAGGGTGAACATGTCGCGGTCCAGCACCGGGTCGCGGAAACCGGCTGCCAGCAGCGCGTCACCGAACTGAGCGATCTGTACGAAGCGGCTGACATGGGCGGTGTCGTCGGCCTGGGCGAAGGCGGCGCGCAGCTCCACCAGCGTGTCGTGGCCAAAGGTGGAACAGACCAGTAGGCCGCCGGGTTTGAGCACGCGGCGGAAACCGGCAAACACCGCCGGCAGGTCTTCCACCCATTGCAGGCACAGGTTGCTGAAAATCACATCCACGCTGTTATCGGCCAGCGGCAGCGCCCGGGCATCGGCACACACGCGCGAGAACGGCCGCCACCAGCCGGCCTGTTTCTTTGCTTCCACCAGCATCGGCTGGGCCAGATCCAGCGCGATCACCTGCGCCTTGGGCCAGCGCTTTTTCATGGCTGCGCTGGAATGGCCGGGGCCGCTGCCAACGTCCAGCACCACCTGCGGTTGCCGGTCCTCCAGGTAATCCAGCGATTCGAGCAGGCGCTTGGCCACTTCCTGCTGCAGGACGGCGGCGGCGTGGTAGCTGGAGGCGGCGCGCGCGAAGGCGCGGCGGACGTGGTTGCGATCAAACAGGGAAGACATGGCAGGTACGCAGTGGAAGGTCAGAAGGTGCCCGGGTAGGCGCCGCCGTCGATCAGCAGGTTCTGCCCGGTGATGTAGCCGGCGTGCACGCTGCACAGGAAGGCGCAGGCGGCGCCGAATTCGTCCGCCGTACCGAAGCGGCCAGCAGGGATGGCGGCGCGGCGGCGTGCGGCCACCTCGTCCAGTGGCTGCTGCAGCTTGCGCGCGCTGGCGTCCAGCGTGCCGCGCAGCCGGTCGGTGTCGAACGCGCCCGGCAACAGGTTGTTGAGGGTGACGTTGCGCGCCAGGTGGGTGCGGGCGACCCCGGCGACAAAGCCGGTCAGGCCGGAACGGGCGCCGTTGGACAGGCCCAGGATGTCGATCGGGGCCTTCACCGAGCTGGAGGTGATGTTGACCACGCGGCCATAGCCACGCGCGGCCATGGCGTCGACGGTGGCGCGGATCAGCTCGATCGGGGTGAGCATGTTGGCCTCTACCGCCGCCAGCCACTGTTCGCGCTCCCAGTCGCGGAAATCGCCCGGCGGCGGGCCGCCGGCGTTGTTGACCAGGATGTCGACCTGCGGGCAGGCGGCCAGTGCGGCGGCACGGCCGTCGGCGGTGGTGATGTCGGCGGCCACGCTGCGCACCTCGGCAGCGCCCGGCAGGGCGCGCAGTCCGTCTGCGGCGGCCGCCAGTGCGTCGGCGCCACGGGCAACGATGACGACGTTCACCCCCTCGCGTGCCAGCGCCCGCGCGCAGCCCAGCCCCAGCCCCTTGCTGGCGGCGCAGACCAGCGCCCAGCGTCCGGCGATTCCAAGATCCATCGGCTCAAGCCTCGTGCGGTGTGTGGGGGCACATGATCGGTGATGCGCTGCCGTGCTGCCTGAAAAGGCTCACGCGCAGCCCGCAACGAACTGTTGCAGCAGCCCGGCGACCTGGTCAGCGTGGCCCAGGAACGGTGCGTGGCCGCCGCCTTCGATGGTGTGGGCGGCATGCAGGCCGGCCGGGGCCAGGCCGGCGGCGCTGTGCATGGCGCGGGCCGGCACCAGCCGGTCGCGTTGGCCGCCGATCCACAGGCCCGGCTTGTGCAGGCCGGGCAGGGCGCCGCGCAGGTCGCTGCGCTCCAGCAGGGCCAGGCCTTCGTGCAGGGCGCGCGGGGCGGGCTCGCCGCGTTCGACCAGAGCATCGCGCAGGGTGCGCAACTCGCTGCGGGCATGCTGCGAACCCATCACGTCCAGGGCGAGGAAGCGTTCCAGGGTGCCGCGGTAGTCCTGCTCAAGGTCACGGCCGAACTGCTCGAACACCGCCGGCTCCACGGCATCGGGCCAGTCGCCGTCGCGCACGAAGCGCGGCGTGGCGGCCAGCATCGCCAGCCCACGCACCTGTGGCAGCGTGGCAGCGGCATGCAGGGCCACCAATCCGCCCAGCGACCAGCCACACCACACTGCGGCCGGCGTGGCGCTGGCGATGGCATTGACCAGGTAGGGCAGGCGCAACGGGGTGGCATCGTCGCGGCTGTGGCCGTGCCCGGGCAGGTCGACCACATGCAGTTCGTAGTGCGGTGCCAAACGCTCGACCAGGGGGGCGAAGATGCCGCCATGCAATGCCCAGCCGTGGATCAGGACCAGGGCCGGTCCGCTGCCGGTGACGTGGATATGCATGGCTACAACCGGTTCTCAGGCAACAGTGTTCAGGGACTTCTGGTACAGCACCACGTCACGCGCGCTGGCGATGGCGTCGACCAGCGCCTTGACCTGGTCCACGGTATGCAGCGCCGACAGGGTGACGCGCAGGCGGGCCTTGCCTTCGGGCACGGTTGGCGGACGGATGGCGCTGACCAGGAAGCCGGATTGCTCCAGCATCGCCGACAGCGCCATCACCGTGGTTTCGTCGCCGCACAGCAGCGGTTGGATCGGGGTTTCCGAGGCCATCAGCTCCAGGCCGTGGCGGCGTGCGCCGTCGCGGAAGGCGGCGATCAGTTCGGTCAGCTTGTCGCGGCGCCAGTGGTCGCGGCGTGCCAGCTTCACCGCGGCCAGCGAGGCGGCGGCCTGTGCCGGCGGCAGGGCGGTGGTGTAGATGTAGGGGCGGGCGGTCTCGGCCAGGTGCTGGATCAGGGCTTCCTCGCCGACCACCACCGCGCCATGGCCGCCCAGCGCCTTGCTCAGCGTCAGCAACTGCAGCGGCACCTCATTCACGCCCAGGCCGGCATCGGCCACGCAGCCGCGGCCGTGTTCGCCGACCACGCCAATGCCGTGGGCGTCGTCCACATAGAACAGTGCCTCCTGCATGCGTGCCACCAGCGCCAGTGAGCGCAGCGGGGCGATGTCGCCATCCATGCTGAAGACACCATCGGTGACCAGCATGGCGGCGCCGTCGCCGCTGTTCTTGAGCTGGCGCATGGCGCCTTCGCTGTCCAGATGCGGATAGCGGCGCAGGCGGCAACCCGCCAGTCGGGTGGCGTCGAGCAGGCTGGCGTGGTTCAGGCGGTCCTGCACGCAGACGTCGCTTTCCTCGCTGAGCAGGGCCTGCTGCACGGCCAGGTTGGCCATGAACCCGCTGTCGAACAGCAGGGCACGCGGGTAGCCCAGCCAGTCGGCCATTTCCTGCTCCAACTGCTGGTGCAGGCTGTGGTGACCGCAGACCAGGTGCGAGGCGGTGCTGCCGGCACCTTCGCGGCTGGCGGCGTCCTGCAGGGCGGCAACCACTTCGAACTGCTGCGACAGGCCCAGGTAGTCGTTGCTGCAGAACCCGGTCAGCCAACGCCCGTCCACTTCCAGGCGCACGCCATCGCGGCGATTGATGGTGCGCCGGGTGCGGATGCGGCCCTGCGCAAGCCGGAGCTTGCGCTGGTCTTGGATGCGTTCGTGGATATCAGGACGGGCCATGGCAGTGATTCATGGTCTGGCGGCCGACTAGCGTACCCGGTTGCCTGTGAGAATTCCCGGCAGCCGTTGGCTGTACGGGGCTCAGGCGCTACGGGCGCAGGCCGGGGCGATGTCCAGGTGCACGGTGCCGGGGTGGTCATGGCCATCGGCATCCACTTCCACCTGCATGGGTTGGATACCCAGGCGGTTGAACAGGGCCTGGTCACGCTCGGTGTCCGGGTTGCCAGTGGTCAACAGCTTTTCGCCATAGAAGATGGAGTTGGCACCGGCCAGGAAGCACAGCGCCTGCAGTTCGTCGCTCATGCTTTCACGCCCGGCCGACAGCCGCACCATCGAGCGCGGCATGGTGATGCGGGCAACCGCGATCATGCGCACGAACTCGAACGGGTCCAGCTCGGCACTGCCGTGCAGCGGGGTGCCGGCGACCTGCACCAGGCGGTTGATCGGCACCGAATCCGGATGCGCCGGCAGGTTGGCCAGCGCCTGCAGCAGGCCGGCACGGTGCTCGCGGGTTTCGCCCATGCCGACGATGCCGCCGCAGCAGGTCTTCATGCCGGCGTTGCGCACGTGTTCCAGCGTGTCCAAGCGGTCCTGGTACTGGCGGGTGTGGATGATGGAGTCGTAGTAATCCGGTGCGGTGTCCAGATTGTGGTTGTAATAGTCCAGCCCGGCGTCTTTCAGTGCCTGCGCCTGGTGGCCTTCGAGCATGCCCAGGGTGGCGCAGGTCTCCAGCCCCAGCGACTTCACCTCGCGGATCATCGCCGCCACCTTGGGGATGTCGCGGTCCTTGGGCGAGCGCCAGGCCGCACCCATGCAGAAGCGCGAGGCGCCGGCCTGCTTGGCGGCGCGGGCACGGGCCACCACGCTGTCGGTGTCCATCAGCTTCTGTGCGTCCACGCCGGTGTCGTAGCGCTGGGCCTGCGGGCAGTAGGCGCAGTCTTCCGGGCAGCCGCCGGTCTTGACCGAGAGCAGGGTCGAGACCTGCACCCGGGCTGGATCGAAGTGCTGGCGGTGCACGTTGGCGGCCATGTGCAGCAGTTCGGGGAAGGGCAGAGCAAACAGCGCCAGCAGTTCTTCGCGGTTCCAGTCGTGGCGGATGACAGCAGACATCGGTGTTACCTGAGGGTTGCGACTACGGAAGCGGCGCAGTCTGGTCAGCATGAATCGCCCTGTCAACCTTTGGTCAACGAATTTGGTTTACGGCGTTGGCGCGCGTCTGTCGCAGCTGCTGTTTCCGCCGTGCTGCCTGTTGTGCGGGGAATCGGGTACGCAGGGCCGCGACCTGTGCGCAGCCTGTGCGGCCGATCTGCCCTGGATGGAAGCGGCTTGCCTGCGCTGTGCCTTGCCGCTGCCGGCCGACGAGATCGCCGGCGTATGTGGCGCCTGCCAACGCGGCCGGTCGCCATTGCAGCAGGTGCGGTCGGCGTTCCTGTACCAGCCGCCGCTGAACGCCCTGGTGCTGCGCTTCAAGTTCCACCGCGACCTGTCGGCCGGCCGCCTGCTGGCAGCGCTGATGGTGCAGGCGCTGGCCGCGGCGGAGCGACCGCAAGCCCTGGTGCCGGTGTCGCTGCATCTGGCGCGGCTGCGCGAGCGCGGTTACGACCAGGCGCTGGAGCTGGCCAAGCCGCTGGCACGCGCACTGCAGCTGCCGCTGTGCAAGGGGCTGCACCGCCGCCACGCCACTGCGCCGCAGTCCAGGTTGGATCAGACCGCGCGCCGCCGCAATCTGCGCGCTGCATTCATTGCCGGCGGCGCGTTGCCCGCACATGTGGCACTCGTGGACGATGTGATGACCACCGGCGCCACCCTGCAGGCGGCCGCCTGGGCGCTGCGCCGGGCCGGTGTGCAGCGGGTGGATGCCTGGGTAGCCGCACGGGTGCCCTGAGCGGGGGGGGGCACGCTGGGGCCTGCATTGATCATGCGCATGCCATTGCCATGCGACACGGCCTAGACTGAAGGCGACAGGGCGCTTCTATTTCGTTCAAAGGAGACTGCAATGGGTACATCACCGATTTTTCCGGCCGGCTCGCTGTTTGGCAGCCTGGCGCGCAACTGGTGGGTGGTTTTGCTGTTCGGCCTGCTGGCCATCGTGTTCGGCGTGCTGACGGTGATGTCGCCGGTGCGTACTGCCGCGCTGCTGGCGATGTGGCTTGGCGTCATGGCCCTGGTCGAGGGCGTGGTGGTGCTGGTGGCCGCGTTCAGCGGTTCGGCCCCGGTATCGCGCGGCTGGGCAGTGTTCTATGCGCTGGTATCGATTGCGTTCGGCGTGCTGGCGCTGATCAATCCGCTGGCAACGGCCAGTGTGCTGCTGCTGTTCCTGGCCGCGTGGCTGGTGGTTGGCGGCATCTACCGCATCATCTTCGCCATTCGCGTGCGCAAGCAGATCCGCGGCGAGTGGATGCTGGTGCTCAGCGGCCTGCTGGCGGTGGCCTTGGGCGTGATGTTTGCCCTCAACCCCTTGTCGGGCCTGATCGTGACTTCGTTGTGGATCGGTGCGCTGGCGCTGGTATACGGCGTGCTGCAGGTGATTGCGGCGTTCCGGCTGCGCTCGCTGGGCAAATCTGCCGGCGCGATGTGATCACCGGGTGGTAGTGCCGAGCCATGCTCGGCAAGGCATTCCCGGCAAGGCCCCAGCGCAGCATGGCTGCGCTCTACCCAGGCCAGACAAAAGCGGCCCGCATTGCGGGCCGCTTTTTTTCACTCCAGGTACTGGCTGGCGACGATGCCGGCAAACAGCACCGCACCGACCCAGTTGTTGTGCAGGAAGGCCTTGAAGCAGGGCTCACGCTCGCGGTTGCGGCACAGCCAGAATTCGTAGACCACCAATGCCATCGCCATGGCGATGCCGGTCCAATAGGCCCAGCCCAGGCCCGCGCGCTGCCCTGCCAATGCCATCGCGGCGAAGAACAGGGCATACAGGATGCCCTGGATCACCAGGTCCAGATCGCCGAACAGGATGGCGGTGGAGTGTGAGCCGACCTTCAGGTCGTCGTCGCGGTCGACCATGGCGTACCAGGTGTCATAGGCGGTGGACCAGAGGATGTTGGCGGCGTACAGCACCCAGCCCAGGGGCGGCACCTCACCCTGGATGGCCGCAAACGCCATTGGAATACCCCAGCCAAAGGCCATGCCCAGATAGACCTGCGGCAGGTGGGTGTAGCGCTTGAGGTACGGGTAGCTGGCGGCCAGGAATACGCCGATGAAGCTCAGGCCGATGGTCAGGGCATTCAGGGTCAGCACCAGCGCGAATGCCACCAGCATCAAGCCGGCGAACAGGGCCAGTGCCTCGCGCCCGGACACCGCGCCGGTGGCCAGCGGCCGCTCCTTGGTGCGCTTGACGTGCGGGTCCAGCCAGCGGTCGGCGTAGTCGTTGATCACGCAGCCGGCCGAGCGGGTCAGCCAGACCCCGGCGGTGAACACGAACAGCGTCCACAGCGGCGGTATGCCGTCGGCGGCCAGCCACAGCGCCCACCAGGTGGGCCAGAGCAGCAGCAGGGTGCCGATCGGGCGGTCGGCGCGCATCAACTTCCAGTAGTGCCCGAGCCGCGAACGAAGGTCCGCGGTCGGCGGTGTAGTGGTGGGGTGCTTCATGCCCTAAAGGTTACCAGTTGGGTGGGCATGGCTTGCGAATTTGCCAAGGGGGCAGACCTGCGGCACATTTTGCCGTTAGAATGCGCGTCCGCCCGGCCTTGCCGCGCGGATCACAATGCGCCCGTAGCTCAGCCGGATAGAGTAGTGGCTTCCGAAGCCATTGGTCGGGGGTTCGAATCCCTCCGGGCGCGCCAGATGATAGTCTGAGCTTGTCTCAGAACGTCCAAAACCCCAGAGAAATCTGGGGTTTTGCTTTTCTGATGTCCGGATTGTTCCGACCGGCGCGCAAGATGCCATTGCCACGTCAGAGCAAGCCGCTGGGATTATGTGGTGGAATGAGCACAGCGGCACCACTGGGGGTGACGGGGGAGGGACATGCCGAACGGGTTGAGTTGGGCGGCTTCGTTCAATGTCATGGCGACACTGCCCGCAGGTCGCGGGTCGCGCGGCCGGGGTTCTGGTGACGAACTATTTGCCGAACTGTCGCCGGAGAATGGAGAGACTTAATGCGACGATGCCCTATTGCCATATTCACGGTGGGGAGTAAGCGGAGTGACCGTCCTTCTTTACCGGTGGTGAGCGTCTACCCTTGGGTTAGAACCGACGCTGCCCACCGCCAAAATTGCCAATGTCGCATTGGCCGGCGAAGCTGGTCCCGCCTTGGATGGTGATATGGCCGGATCTGCGATCGACGTTAAGCCGCGGCTTGTTCATGCCATTGAGGCGATAGCCCGCCGTGATCACCTCTGGCGCGACCTGAAGGTCGTCCAGTTCCCACCAGCCATGGTCGCCGCCCGAGTTGATGGGAGGTACCAGCCCTTCGCTGAGATGGATGCGGGCGTGATCGCCGTAAAGCTCAATCTGCACATCGCTGTTGAATCCTTCAGCACTGCTGTGAACGGTGTCGCGGGACTTCCACTTATGCTCCTTGCTGTCCCAAGCATACGTCGGTTCGGTCTTGACGGTCGGCCGGGTACCTGCGCCGTAGCAGATCAGTACAAGGGAGTTGCTGTGCTGTGACGATGTTGCGCTGGGTGACTGATCGGCCGTCGAGGCCTCGGCGCAGTTCGCGGCCGGAACGGACTGGATGGAAACATAGTGCCCTTCGGCGGTGGCGACGGAAATGCACTGTGAGTTCTTGGCTTTCCACCAGAAGTTGAAGCGCTGTTCACCCACGATATTGGAGTCGCGCAACTCGTAGCCGCGGGACAGCAGCTGCGTTTCGCCACCGGCTCCGCGTGCTCCGACCAGATCCGTGACATCTGGAGGGGTCTGCGCAAGAACCGGGAGGCTCAAGGTAACGACAGCAAGGCAAATCATCAGCTGGCTCAGTCGCATGCAGGAGGTTCCTGTTCGTTGGTTGTATGGCAGGGTGCCGAGGAGGGCAGGGTCCAAATGTCGGTTTATTGAAGCGCACACGATGTGGGCTCGCAATATATCTCACGCGACTTGTTCCGATGTCTCACGAGACACCTATGCGAGAAATGATGGAAGAAGAGATCAAGCGCTGGACCGCCTGGCGCAAATTGGCACGGGTCGTTGAGATCAAGGCAAGACGACGGTGGCCATGGCCAGCCGGAGGTTCGACCTGGCTCCAGCCGAGATCGAAAACGGAGGCGAGGACGGGCAACCCGGCATGGAGAAAGCGCTGCGAGAGTTACCATCCTGTACGCCTCGCGAGGGGATGTTTGCATGGTAACGATCTTCCTCGTAATCGCCGAGGATCTTTGTACGCCCTGGAACTACAACTTTGGGTAGAGGCGACGTGAATCAACAGAGTGTGCACTGGAACTGCAACAAAACAGATTCAGAAACGATATGTCGCAGCGAGCGTGAAGTAGCGTCCGTAAACGTCGTCGACGGATGCATTGTAGCCTCCGGTGTAAAAGCGATAGTTCGTGGGGCGGCTATCAAGGAGGTTGTTGACAACGAGCGCATAAGACCAATTTTCCGGACCTGAGTAGCGAACGTTAAGGCCCAAAAGCGTGCCGGAAGGATTTCTGCACTTGCCGACATCACGATTCTCCTTCGGGCAAATTTCGTTGGCGGAATAGGCAAACGATGAGCCGAAATGGCGCACGGTCAAGGTCGTAGCCCAGTGGCCGAGCCGCCATTGCACGTCTCCTAGCAAGTTCAACTTGGGCGTTTCATGTCCGGCGCGTTCGACGGGCTCAGGTTCGACGATGGTCGAAGTGATGTACTTGTTGAGATGGTGTGCAGCCACGCGGAAACGAAGTTCGCCAAGGTCATCGTGCCGAATTAGATAGCTGGTCTCGAGTTCCCATCCTTGGGTCTCGGATCTGCCGATATTGGCCAGGTAGCGATTGGCACGATAGAGCACTCCCTCGGCGTTGCGAACAAGGCCATCCGGGAAAAGGGAGGGATAGCTGAAAGCATCTGCAATGCCGAATTCGTCGCTGCGTGAAACCTGATACCAGTCCAGGTTCGTGCTGAATGCATGCGTTGGGGCCCAGGCCACGCCGAGGGTCCGGCTACGCGAAAACTCGGCGCGCAGGTTTGGGTTGCTGCCCACACCGTACTCAACACGGCATCGCCCCGGCTCAACCTGGATGCAGGGCATCAGCTGGGGAGTGGCGCGCATTGACAGGGTTTGGGTCATGCTATCGAACGGCACGCGTGCATCATTCAGGCTGGGTGCCCGGTAGCCTTTGCCAAAGCTGGCGCGTGCCAAAAAGGTTCGACTTGGAGTCCACTTGAAGCCAAGCCGTGGTGATGTGTTGGATTTGAAACCCTGGTGATGATCCATGCGCGCAGCCAAGTCGACCTGCAGCGTCCGATGCAATGGCAAAGTCAGTTCGGCGAAAACGCTGGAATCGCGGCCATGAAGGTTGTACGGCTCAACGACTGTGGAACCCAGTGCAACTTCATCATTGACCTGTAAGGGGTCCGGGGTGCTCCGGCGCCGGGTGAAAGTGACTGCTGCTCCGACCACGATCTGTGCAGCCAAATCAAAGGCTTCATACAACGGACGGTCCGACGTGGCTTCCAGCGTGCTGACTGAATAGTATCCAGTGGGGTGAATGGAGTCCCTTATCGCGTTTGCGAACGCGCTATTGTCCGATCCATCAAGGCGGAGGTGATTGATGTTTTCCGCCAACTTCGACCGAAGCAGAATGTTATCAGTCGCACTACGCACCCGACTCTCACTATGAGAGAGGCCGATGTCCCAGTTCCATCCGAGAGCCAACCCGTCCATGCCGATGGATACGTCATTGGTGACGCTGATGGTGCGGTTTCTAGGGGCCCCGAGTTCATAGAAGGCGTAGTTGACATCCGAGCCCGGAGCCGGAGCCAGTGCATAGTCCGGATGAGTGGGGTTGATTCGGAGAAAACCATAGACAGGAGAGGACTGCAGTGCCTGTTCGCTCTGCGTCCGCAGGCCGGAGAAATAAAGTGACGTGGAGTTATCCAGGTCCTGAGCCCACCGGATGTATACGGATCTGTTTTCTGTCGCGGGCTGCAATGTTCGGTATCTAGCGGAGTCAAAACGGCAATAGGGAGAGTCTGGGTTCTCTCCCGTGGCTTGGCATTGCGGAAGTGAGCCTAAAGGAACTCCGAGTTGGGTCGAGAAGCCGATGAGTTGTCGATCGTCAGGTAGCCCGAATCGGGAACGATTATTGGTGTGCCAATCACGACGGTCGCCACCGAGTTCGTCCTGCGAAGATGTATCCGCCGCAAGCAATAGATGCCCGCCCGTCTGTGTTCGCACTCCAAAGATTGCCGACGCTTGATGTGACAGCGCGTCTCCTCGTTGTGACATGCCAAGGTGTGATGTGGCCTCTCCTCCCTCATGATCTTTCTTCAGGATGATGTTGATGGTCCCTGCCATAGCGTCCGCGCCATAAATTGCAGAGGCGCCACCGCGCAGGATCTCAATGCGATCAATGAAACTCAAAGGAATGCTGTTCAGATCAACGAGCCCCCCGAGGTCGTTGGAAGCGAGCCCGAATGGAGCGATGCGCTTACCGTTCAATAGAAAGAGCGTTGCCCTGGGGCCAAGTGAATAGAGACTGGCGCTGGAGGCAACGACGGTTGGGTAGTTTCTTCCTTCGCTGGAGACGCTTATGGGGTGATGGCTCACCAGCCCAGGGCGTTCACCTAACAGGGCGTAGAGGGTTTCCTGCCCGCTACGCTCGATGTCGTCCGCTGTTATGACGGTCAACGGGACAGACAACTCAAGAGAGGCCTGCGGTACGCGCGTGCCGGTTACGGTGACCGTGGCGAGCTCGGCCACGCCCGCATCAACGACCGCTTCCGGAGTGCTCACTGTACTGACCGCAGGTACCTGCCTCCTGATGCTTCGCAGTAGATAAGTGTTGGAGTCCACGGCGACCGCCGTCAATCCGTGCTCGGCCAACAGCCGTGCGAGTGCGGCAACAACGGTGTGATTGCCATGCAAACCGCCGCTGTGTTTGCCGCGCACCAGCACGGACGAATAGAGCAGCTGGACCCTTGATTGGTGCGCAAAGGACTGCAGCGCCCCATCAAGTGTGCCCGCGCCGATCTCATACCTGGAAGGGGCGGAAGCGCGGGCCTGCTCTGCGGCGACGCCCTGCGTGGCAATTGCCGAAGATGCCAGAAGAAGCAGCCGAGCCAAGCTTTCCCTGACGGCACCACGAAGCAATGCCGTCAGGCGGCATTTGCTGCAAGAAATGATCGTCATAACGCAATGCCCGAGGCCCTACTGCTGCAGCTCAGACAACTCGATCCGATTGTTGCCGATGGATTGCGCCTGTAATCCCCATCCCTCGCGAAGGGCTGAGAGCAGCGCAGGCTGGTCGCTGGCATTGAATGCACCGCTGACCTTGATCTCTCCAAGTTCGCTCTGGGACAGTACCAGCTGGTCACTGGAGTATCGATTGAACTCCGCTATCAAGTCCGCCAGGCGCTCTTCTTTGAAAACAAGGCGTCCTTGTGTCCAACTCTCCGCGTGATCGGGTTCAATGGTTCGGGGAGACTCAAGTTTCCCTTCCGCGTCATACGTCAGCTCCTGCATTGGACGCAGCTCAATGGCATCACGGTGGGGGCCGGCTTCCGTGCTTACAATCACGCGCCCTTCCAGTAACGCAACAGAGGTGCCGTCATCCAGCTGCTTTACCTGGAAGACAGTGCCCAACGCACGAATGCTGCCGATTCCCGAGGTCACCACGAAGGGGCGATTTCCATCGTGCGCGACATTGGCCTGGATCTGCCCTCTCAGTAGAGTGACATGTCGCTTCGCGGGTTGGTAGGACACTTGGATGCGGGTGTTGGTATCCAGAAGCAGGGTGGATCCGTCCGGAAGGTCGAGATGGCGCTGCTTGCCGACTTCCGTCGCATACTCGGTCGGGGACGAGGTGGTTCGAGAATCAGTGAGAAGCCAGAGCCCTCCGCATACGGCGAGAAGCAGGGCCGCAGCCCAGGCAAAGGAACGGTGCACGGTGCGCTTGCGTCGAGCAATCGACACGTGGCTGGCGGGGGCCGGCGTCATCTCTCGCAGCCTTGGATCCGCTTTCAGTATCCCGGTCAGCTGGTGAATGTGTTCAGCCTCAGCGTAGTCGAGTACGTTTTGTGGGGACACGGCCAGCCAATCCTCGAAAGCAGCGTGATCAGTCGCGTTGCATTCGGGTGACAGCAGGCGTGCCAGCCAATCTGCCGCCGAAGAGGGAAAATCTTGGAGAGGCGAGGGCGTAGTGTTCACGGGCGCTGCTCCAATACGCTCACAGGATGTGTTTGATCGGAGAGCAGCTTCCTTAACGCATTCAGTGCTTTCCCGATATGTTTCTCGACCGTTTTGACTGAGATGTCGCAATGTTTCGAGATCTGGCTGTAACTCATTCCTTCAATACGATTGAGCAGGTAGATTTCCCTGCAGCGTTCGGGAAGACGGCTGATCGCGGCTCGGACACGCGCAAGCTCCTCTCTGTCTTCAGCCCATTGTTCCGGACGTGGCATTTCGTCCCAAATGCCATGGACCTGGAGTTCCATATCGGAAAGGGATGTCTGATGGAGGGGGGGCTGCCGGCGCCGAGAATCGTGGAGCGCGTTGAGCGCGATTCGGTACAGCAGCGGCTTCAGGGCTTCGACTGGGGAGTCGCGATAGCGTGTCAACTTATAGAGGCTCTCCTGCGCGATGTCTTGGGCATCATCCAGGGAAATCCCGCGTCCACGCAGAAAGCTGATCAGCATCGGGCGCTGCTCGCCCAGAAATCTCTCGAAGAGGGGCGGGCAGATGTTGGCGTCTAAAGTGACACTCATTTGCCCTCGTCCGCGGAAGTGATCGTCTTTGTCACCAATTCTAACCAGCCGCCAACGCAATTTCACCACCTGGGAGCTGCGGGTGACGGTTGTCGTTTTCGGCTCAGCGAAAGGTCCCTCCTCTTGCTCTCCCTTCGCTAGATACGAAGGTAGGGAGGAGGGGGGCAATTTGCGTTTCAAGTGATTGCGGGTAATTGCGTTCTGGCGAATAGCCAGATATTTGGGCAGGGACTTGAAGATCGAACGCTGGGTTCCTCCGGAAGCGGGCTGCCGTGGAGGTAGGGAGGAGGGGGCGGTTCTGCGTTTCTAGGAGGGCTTCGATCTCGGCGGATGAGGATGATGGAGAACATGGCGGAGTGCGTCCGGGCAGCGCAGCCGCAGCCGAATTCGATCCTCAAAGGCAGCAAGGTAGGCTCTTTTATCAAACGCTTTAATATTTTCTATATTCTCAAGCGATGGCTCATCAGCGCTCCGGTTGACGACCCCGTTGATAGGCGCAATGCACCATTCCTGCAAGTGCTGCTGATATTTCTCGGAATATTCATTCCTCTCAACAAGTCTCTGTTCCTGTATGCAGTGCTTAGTGGTCAGTGGTCTGGGCCTGTAGCCAATTTGAGAGTCCTGGTCGTAGATCTCTCAACCGATGTGCTGATGACGCTTGCGATGTGGACGGGAGTTTGGTTGATTCGAACAGGGCGCTTCCGTTGGAGCCTGCGGTTGTTTCTTGCCGTTGTGCTGCTATCCATGGCGGCAAGTTACGTCGCAACCGGGGTTGCTGGCCTTCCGTTCGATCCAATGCCGATTATCTTGCTGGCGCTTGGTGGCCTGATTCTGGGCCGACGGGCATTGTGGCTGACTTTCTCAATGTTACTGATGGTACTGATAGCCACGCTGATTGTGGATTCTTCGCGTGCAGCTCTCGGCGCAGGTGCTATGCAAATAGGTGGATTGGGTAAGGCGCTTTCGCTGGCCGGTGTCTGGTTGATCATCGCGATCATATTTGATCGGACTGTCGCTGCACTACGTCATAGCTTGGATGAATCGAATGCCCGTGGGCGCGAGCTTGAACTGGCATATAGGAAGCTCCAGGAGGAAACCCGTGAACGAGAGCGCGCGCGTGGCCAACTTATCCATGCACAAAAGATGGAGGCCATTGGACGGCTTGCCAGTGGTGCGGCGCATGACTTCAATAATGTCTTGAGTATCATCCTTGGTTATGCCGCACAGCGGGATAGTCTGGCGGATAGTGGGACAAAAGCACTCTACGATGCGATGGAGGCGGTGGATATCGCGGCCAAGCGGGCTTTGGCTATTAGCCGTAAGTTATTGAACTTTAGCAGGCAAGAGGTTGCGAACCCCGAAGTTTTTGACGTGCGCTTTTTGCTGCAGGAGCTGCTGCCGATGCTTAAGCAACTGTTCGGATCAAGGGTTCGGCTGGGTTTGGATTGCGCGGATAGCGCATTGCCCGTGCGCATGGATGTCGACCACTTTGGATTGGCGATCATAAACATTGCCGCGAACTCCCGGGACGCGATCGCCGACATCGGAACGTTCCACATCCAAGCAGAAAGATCAGATGCGGCTTGGGTATCCCTGACATGTTCCGATGATGGAGTTGGTATGTCAGAAGACGTACGCATGCAGGCATTTGAAGCTTTCTTTACGACTAAACCCAGCGGTATGGGAACTGGCCTGGGTTTGTCCGTCGTACGCGACATGATTGTGCAAGCGGGAGGCAAGGTCGAGTTCGATACTCAGCCGAAGCGTGGCACAACCGTGAGGATCCTTCTTCCTCTCGCCGTCGGTTCCTGAAGCTGCCTTAAGGTTGAGGCGAATTCTGGAAAGGCAGTGGACCCAGGCCGGCAGGACTGCCTCGATACAGTCCTGCAGTATTCGATATGATGATGCAAGGAACCGCCCCCGAGAAGATGACCTTGTTGCCGCGCCTCGCAATTGTGGAAGATGACGAAGAGCTTCGGGAGAAGATCATGGTTCCTATTCTCCGAAATGCTGGGTTCGATGCTATCGGGCTTGCGAGCGCATTGCAGTTCTATCGCATGTGGGCTGGATCCCCAGTTGACCTTGTTCTTCTGGATGTGGGTTTGCCGGATGACGATGGTATCGATATTGCCAGGCATATGCGCGGCCTTTCGCCTTCGTTGGGAATCGTCATGTATACCGGGCAGGGAACGACTTCGGAGCGCCTGCGAGGGTTGCGTGCCGGCGTAGATGCCTACCTGGTGAAGCCGACGGAGATGGATGAGGTGATTGAAACCTTACGTAACGTCCATCAACGGCGTGTGGGTCATGAGTCTCAAGCAGCACATCCTGGTACATGGGTCCTGGACAGGAATGGTTGGGCTCTTTTGACGCCTGCGGGCGTCGCATTGACCCTGAATCAAGCCGAGCGCCAAGTGATGAGGATGCTGGTGGCAACTCCAAATGTGCCAGTGTCCCGTGAGGCGTTGATAAAGAATCTGACAGCTGATGCCGACGGCTTTGATCCGCATCGGCTCGAGATGCTGATCTATCGCCTGCGCAGAAAGTGCATCGAGAACTCGGGGGAGGCGCTGCCTTTGCAGGCGGTGAGAGGGGCCGGGTACCTGTTTGAGCCCTGACAGGCATATCGCTTCGTCTCTTTGCGGACACGCTTCTCTGTGAGGAGTCGTCTGAAGGTTGCAGGACCGAGAGTTTCCACGAAAACCAGGCCGATGCGATAGCAGTTGCATGCTGGCGTTGCCTTGCTCACGCAATGTGAGCAAAGGTGAGTAACTCGGGATTGATGATCTCCAGGTGCAAACCTAGATTGCCTTTGCTTTCCACGTGTTTCGTACAAGCCAGAGGCTTTTTCGTTCACGGGGAGAATGGGGGCAGGAGAAGCGCATTCCGCAAGGTGTCTTCTGCTGCACATCTTGGCAATGGACGGTACTGCGGTGGACGACATCATGCCTTTGGGCATATGGCGCACCGCCCTGGTTTTGAAAGGGGGCAGGTATGACGCTGCGGCGGGTATCGCCGTGGAAAACACCGCTGAGTGCAACTCCTGCAGGGCCTTTGTTCGCGGGAGTCAGCCATTGAGGGGTGTACAGGGCGTTATACGCACTGGTCGTCCGTTTCGAATTCAACGCCAACGTTGCAGCCAAACGGTGGTTTTTTACTTGCGCTACCGACCGTCGGCGGTGGTGGCAGTGTGCTGATAAGTGATGTCTTCGCCTGTGACCTGCCTTCGCGGTTTGATGCACGGGGTAGTGGTTTGAGTCGGTGAAAAAATTTCAGAAG
This sequence comes from Stenotrophomonas sp. UBA7606, assembly GCF_002477705.1. Lineage (NCBI taxonomy): Bacteria > Pseudomonadati > Pseudomonadota > Gammaproteobacteria > Lysobacterales > Lysobacteraceae > Stenotrophomonas > Stenotrophomonas sp. UBA7606. The sequence goes on from NZ_DLJW01000071.1 coordinate 32,783, forward strand.
TCTTATAACGAGGGAAAGCATGAATACGGAAGTCATCGCCAAGTCGTCCGGCAAAATTGCGGTTGTTGATTCTGGGGATTTGGCGCTCGCCCAGCCCAGCATCGTCAAGATCAAGGTCGGTCCCGAGACGGTTGAGCGTTTCGAGCAGGTCGGTAGTGACCTCCTGATTGTCCTCAAGGATGGCAGCACGCTGACCATTCGCGGCTTCTTCGTTCAAGACGATGAAGGTCACCGTAGTGACCTGGTTCTGGAAGATGTGGAAGGCGTGCATTGGTGGGGGCAGTACACCAGTCCCTGGTCTGACTTCCACTTTGCCGAAATCCAGGAAGACCTCGCTGCCGCTGGGTTTGTCCCGCCCGCAGCAGGCCTGCCGGCTTGGGCAATCGCCGCACTGGCGCTTGTCGGTGCAGGTGCTGTCTATGCAGCAGTCGACGATGGCGACGATGACAAGCACAGCAATCGGCCGCCAGAATCGCCGGATTACGCGCACACTGTCGCGGAGAATGATCCAGTGAGCGGTCGTGTTGTTGGCGTTGATGCGGATGGTGATGCGCTGACTTATGCCGTCACTACGCAGCCGGTGAATGGCACGGTTACAATCAATCCACAGACCGGCGAGTACACCTATACGCCGAAGCCTGGCTACAACGGTCAAGACGCATTTGTCGTCACCGTAACGGACGGTCATGGTGGCAGCAGCACCAGCACCGTCAATATTGACGTTACTCCGGTCAATGACCTGCCAGTGCCGGTGGATCCCAACGAAGGTCTGGAGCCCGGTGATCCGGGCTATATCCCCGGCCAGAGCTTCGATCCGGACTCAGGCGACTATGAGGTCACTACGCCGGAAGACACCGCTATCGACGGCAAGATCACCGCTACTGACGCTGATGGTGATCAGCTTACGTATGTGATCGGAGAGCCCCCGCTGAATGGCACGGTTACCATCGACCCTGAGACCGGCGAGTACAGCTATGTGCCGGCTCCGAACTACAACGGCACTGATGAGTTTACCGTTGTCATTGATGACGGCGAAGGCGGGACCACCACCAGTAAGGTCACCATCACCGTAACACCGGTGAATGATCCGCCGGTGTTTGAAGACCCGAA